>JBDKUU010000223.1:0-9458 GCA_039679525.1 Phycisphaerales bacterium
CTGGAGAACGCCGCCGAAGACCGGGTCGTCGAGGCAGCGGGTCAGCGGGATTTGTTGCTGCTCCTGACCGGCCGGCGTGAAGAACAGGTTCACGCTCGACGGCGTCTTGCCCTCGAAGCGGCCGAGAATCACCACGGGCGAACCCTGCTCGATCTCGGTGTCCCCCGGGCTCACGCTGACGTTGTAGTCCTGGGCGGTCAGAACGCCTTTGCCTCTGCCGAGCATGAACGACGTGGACGGCACGACCTGCGACAGGACGACGAACAGAAGCACCATCGCCGCGAATCGGCCCAGGTTGGCCAGGAAAAGCTGCAATGTGGAGACGCTCTCCTGCCAGTCGTGACCCGTGGCGTGCTCGATGGCTTCCCCGATGACCCGCCTCTGCATGTAGCCCCAGTCGCCACCGGGGCCCTCGGGCTTTTGCTCCACGGCGGCCAGGAGCAGGGCCTGCAATTCGGGGTGTTGCTCCTCGATGGTTCGGGCGAGAACGCGATAGTCCGGCTGCAAGCGACGCGATCGATAGATCACCCAGACGGTCGCCAGGACCGTGCCGATGAACAGGGCCATGACCGCCCATGGCGATCTTGAGCCCCACAGCCAGGCGACGCCCGCCAGAACAACGCCGACGAACGCTGCGATGAACCAGCAGGCCGCCATTCGCCAGGCGAGGTAAACGTGCCTGCGGCGATCCACGGCCGGCTGCATTTGTCTGCGAAGCGCTTCCTCGATCATGGTTGTTCTCCCTCGGATACTGGGCCCGAGCGGGTCAGCCAGCCGCCCAGCCAGATCTCGATCAAGAGCATTGCCAATGTCGTCACAAGGACCCACCGCCACAGCTTCTGCTGAGATTCCATCTGCGCGAAGCTCCCGTGCTGCGCCGCCTGTCCGGCGGCCGCGGGCGCGACGTCGGAGGTGGGCTCCAGCGAAATCCCCATTCTCTCGATATCCTCGACAGCCAGAGGCTCCGTGCGGCTCTCGCCGGGAGCCAAATTGACGGCGAAGGTCCGGTTGCCGGCCGGCGACTGGACCGTGTAGATTCCAGGCTGATTCTCCTGCGAAGGAATCTGCTCGCTCGATACAGGCACAGCGTCGCCTACGAAGTACTGCGACCGCCGCTCCGCGTGAGTCCCGCCGTGTTCGAGGACGGAGTACAGCAGCGGGACGAACTTCGACGACAAGGCCAGGTCGCTGTCCGAAGGATTCCAGCCGCTGGTCCAGACCAACAGCGAACCCCGGCCCACAGGGATCTCGAACCAGGCCGGAGCTTCGCTGTCGAAGCGGGCCAATACTCTCGCCTGCGGGCGATTGGCGAGATCGATGCGGCGGTGTTTCCAGAAGTGAATCCGCGTGAAGTCGCCGAACCGCGGATCGGAGAACGACGCCAGCAGGGGGTGCTTGAAGTCGATCGAATCGAGCATGGCGTATCGGCCGGCCTCAGCCTCGCGGCCCTCAAGGCTTCCGATGCCGGCCAAGCCCGACAGTGTCGGGGCGGCTTCGGCAGACCTCATCACAAACAGGACCGTGCGGCCGGATTCCATGTACCGACGCAAGTTCGCCACGCCCGCATTGGGAATCGCATCGGCGACGATCACTAGATTTGTTTTCAAGAGGTCGGCTTCGCGCAGGACATCGCCGGCGGAGCGAGACAGAACTTGCGAGGATGGCGCGAACGCCTGGCGGACGTAATAGAGCATCGCCTTGGGGTCGTTGGGATCGTCCCGGCCAACGTAGAGGATGGTCATCGGCTGTTCCAACGGCGGAGCGATGTAGAGAGCATTGTCAAAATCGTGATCGTCGCCCGTCAGGATGAGCGTCGTCGCGGTTGACGAATCGGATTTGGCCGGAGCTTGGACGACCACGCTCTGACCCGGCGCGACGTAGACGTCGCTGGGGGCAGTTGTGTCGCTGTCCCAGTGCAGTTGGAATCGGCTCTTGGCGGCGTCGGCGGAGTTGGTGACGCGAATGCTCGGCGCGTCGCTCTGTCGAGGCGAGGACAGGGGATCGCGGGTTGTGACCAGTTGCGGGGACGCGTTGGACGTGTCCTTGCACGGGATCGCCTTGATCGACAGCTCGACCTGCTTGGGCCAGTCGTAGGCCAGAAGGGCCGAAAGGTCGCTGCCCTGTTGGAGGTCGCTGATGAGCACGATTCGACGCGGGCCCGGGGCCTGCTCATTGTCGCTGATCTCGTCGTCTTCGATCGTCTCGGCGGCCGTGACGAGAGCCCGGCCGAGGTTCGTCGCGTTCCAGCCGGGCGATATTTCCGCCAGGCTCTGCATCGCGGCGGGCGTTCGTTGCGACAAATCCGTCGTGCCCCATTGCTCGAAACCAAGCAGAGTTCTCGCGGCTCGGTCGAACGCCATCACGCACACGCGGTCGGACGGTCCGATGTCCGACAGGACGGTCCGAGCTTCTTCCACTGCTCGATCCCACGTTCCGGCTCGCTGCATCGAAGCGCTCGTGTCGAGCAGCAGGACGATTCGTCTGCCCGGCTGTGCGCCGCCTGCCGCGATGGGCTTCGACAGGAACGGCCGCGCGAAGGCGAACGCCAGCAGACAGACGATCAGGCACCGAAGGATCAGCAGGGGAATGTGCTCCAGGCGGCTGCGGTTTCTCAGCCGGGGGGCGGTGGTCCGCAGGAACATCAGCGAGCTGAACGTCACTCGCTTTCGAGTGTGCCGTCGGATCATGTGCAGCACGATGGGCAGCGCCACCGCAGTGATTCCGGCCAGGAGCAGGGGATATAGAAAACTCATATCGTCCTCCCGCCACCCGGCCTGCGAATACGCCGGATCTGTTTTCGGATTCGCATCCGGTACTGGAGGAACTCCAACAGTGCGGCGTCGTACGGGCGGTCCGTCGCGAACAGGTGATAATCGATTCCGAGCCGAGCGCAGATGGACTTGGCGATGTCCAGATGCTCACTCAGCATATGCCTATAGCCTTTCTGCGCGACGACAGGATCGACGTACAGGTCCCGGCCGCTCTCGATGTCTTCGAAAAGAGCCGGCGCTTCGAAGTCGAAGTTCAGTTCCGCAGGATCGAGGATGTGAAGGAGCACGAGGTCGTGGCCACCGGCGCGGAGATAGCCGAGATCTCGTTCGAGCTGCTCGATCGAGGTCAACAGATCGGAAATCAGCACGATCATGCCTCGCTTGGTCACCATCCGCGCGATTCGTTGCAGCGGGGCTCCGAGGTCTGTGGCTTTGCCTCGCGGTCGGGCCTCCAGGGCCTGCATCAAGCGTCGCAAGTAGCTGGGTCGGTTGCGCGGCGGCAGGTATTCCCGGATTTCGTCGTCGAATGTGGCCAGGCCGACCGCATCGCCCTGTGCGAATAGAAAGTACGCCAGTGTGGCGGCGAGCGTGCCGGCGTACTGCGATTTCGTGTAGCCGCCGGAGCCGTAGTCCATCGATCGGCTATGGTCGATCAGCAGATGGCAGCGGAGGTTGGTCTCGTCCTCGAACTTCTTGATGAAGTACCGATCGCTGCGGGCGAAGACCCGCCAGTCGATGTAGCGGGGATCGTCGCCTCGCGCGTACTGGCGATACTCGGTGAACTCGGCGGAGAAGCCGTGATAGGGGCTGCGGTGGATCCCTTTCCAGAATCCTTCGACGACCGCCTTGGCGCGGAGCTCCATCGACTTGATCCTCATCAACGCGGATGGGTCGATCATGCCGCCGCCAAGCTGGGACCGCGATGGGATCTCGCCGCTTCTCACTTCGAAGTCTTCTCCTTCACCGACTTGAGCAATCGCTCGGTGAGTCCGTCGACGAACACGCCTTCGGCCTCGGCCCGGTAGTTGATCAGGACTCGGTGCCGGAGCACCGGCGCCGCGAGGGCCTTGATGTCCTCGAAGCTCACGTGCGAGCGGCCATAGAGCAGGGCGCGGGCCTTCGCGCCGAGCACCATGTATTGCGAAGCCCGCAGCCCAGCCCCCCACGTGACCCATTCATTGACGAAGTTGAGCGGGTTGCCCGGGTGCGGACGCGAAGCCGCGGCCAGCCGCACCGCGTACCGCACGACGTCCTCGGCAATCGGGACCTTGCGCACCACGTTGCGGAATCGCAGCAGGTCCTCGCCGCTGAAGACGCGAGAGATGGGCTCGGGCTCGGTCGTCGTGGTCTGGCGGACGACCGCGACCTCGTCATCCTCCGAGAGATAATCGATCGAGACATTGAACATGAACCGGTCGAGCTGGGCCTCCGGCAGCGGGTATGTGCCCTCCATCTCGATGGGGTTTTGCGTCGCGAAGACGAAGAACGGCTCGCTGAGCTTGTAGCACACGCCGGCCGCGGTGACGTGGTGCTCCTGCATCGCCTCGAGCATGGCCGCCTGCGTCTTGGGCGGCGTGCGGTTGATCTCGTCGGCCAGGATCATGTTGGCGAAGATGGGGCCCTTGACGAACGTCATCGTCCGTTCGTGATCTGTCTGCTGGAGGATCTCGGTGCCCGTGATGTCCGCGGGCATCAGGTCCGGCGTGAACTGGATCCGCTGGAACTTCAGGTCGAACAGCTCCGCCAGGGACTTGACCAGCAGCGTCTTGGCCAGGCCGGGCGCGCCGGTCAGGAGGCAATGTCCGCCCGAGAGGACGGCGATCAGCAGGTGCTCGATCGTCTCCTGCTGCCCGACGATCACCTTGGAAAGCTCATCGCCGATACGCTTCCTCGCGCCGCTGATTTGCTCGACCGCCTGTCGCTCAGATTCATAGGCTTCGTTGTTCAACGGAGTTGCCCTTTCGTATAAGTCCTATTCGTCCCATTGGTCCTATTGGACTTATAAGACCCATAGGACGAATAGGACGGCATCGCTTTGCCGATTCAATGCGTCATGGCATAGAACACGATATTGATTCCCAGCGGGTACGCCTTCTTTTCGCTGAACTCATGAAAGTACCATTCGTTTTCGCCTTCGCGCTCCCAGCCGTCGCCGAGGTCGGTGTTGTGACAGATGATCGCCATCATCCGGCCCTTGTCGTCGTAGATCGCCTTGTAGTGGACTTCCTGGGCGTCGGGCCGTTCCCACGTGATGCCCTGGCTTCGTCCGGTCAGGGCGACGTTGATACTGGGGATCTGCGGCTTCTCCTTCAGATCGAAGACCGCGTGAAAGATCGGGTGCGACAGGGGCAACTCGACCGGCTCGCGGTCCGGGAACACCCGCTTGATTTCGCGATAGAAGTTGTACCATTCATCCTCGCCCCAGAAATCGTCGACCATGAGGAATCCGCCGTTGAGCAGGTAGTTGCGAAGAGCCTCGACCTCGGCTTCGTCGAAGACGAGCCGGCCGGGTTCGAGCAGGTAAATGAAGGGATAGTCGACCAATCGGGGATCGGTCAATTCGAGAACAAGAGGCTCCGGATTGACTTCGAGCGACGTCAACTGGTGCAGACGCCAGGAGAAGTTCAGATCGCTGTCGGGATAGTCCGTCGCCCAGCCGCCTCCGCCTCGGCCGTAGTATCCGCCGCCGTAGCCCCGCCCGCCCCGACGGCCGCCATAACCTGAGGAGTACTGTATCCGCACGAAGGTGAACGCGTCGTGGGCGAACTCCGGGTCCAGCTCCCAGTCCGGCACATCGCGGCGGTCCACGCGATCGTAGTACCGCTGGGCCAGCGTGCCGGTGACAGCCAGGGCGATGATGGTCAACAGGATGGCGAGGCGTGCTTTGGTCATTGCGGCATCACCTGCGTCGTGGGAACTTCGCCTTCAGGCAGAGCCAGCAGCAATCGATGTCCCTCGCGGAACCGCGGGGCGTCCGCCAGCGCCTCGAGGACGTGCCTCTTGGCCGCCGCCGGGTCCCGCTTTTGCAGGAGCTTCGCCAGACGGTAGTGGACGTCGACCGGGTCCGTCGGATCGAGCAGCAGCAGCCGGCGGTACGCGTCGATCGCCGGCTCTTCGCGGCCGAGTTCTTCGTCGGCCCGGCCGAGCCGCCAATATGTGGCCGCCAGCAGAGGATAGACCGTCAGATAACGACGTCCATTCTCGGCGACCTGCTCCCAGTTTTTCTGCTCCATCCCGATCTCCATCAGACGACCGTAAGCGTCGGCCGCGTCCGCCGACAGCTTCGCCAACGCGGCGAGCGTCTGCGTCTCCTGCTGAGCCTCTCCGAGGCTACGGTGCACCTGAGCCAGCAGTTGATACGCGTTGTTCTGACCGATGTAGTCGGGGTACAGCGAAATGAGCTTCGTCAGCGGAGCCTTCGCCTGCTCCCATTTCTGCTGAGCGATCAGATTGCGGGCGTGGAGGCCCAGGGCCCAGAAATTGTTCGGATGCCGGGCCAGCCAGCGGGCGACCGCATTCGGGTCCGTCGAGTCGAGCTGGTCTTGCGAGGGCTGCTCCCAATCCACGCCGGGGGCAAGCGATTCGGCCCGTTTGCGGGCAAAGGCCTCGAACTCCTTCTCGATCTTGTCCATCGCCCCGGCGTGTTTCACGAGGGTCGCGTTGATCTCCTCGCCTCTGGCCAGATCCGCGAGGATGGCCTTGATCGATTCGAAGCCGTGCTTCTCGGCGAGGAACTCGACCACAAGCGACGATTCATAGTACGCGAACTGTAGATGCAAGGGGCTCGGCGGGCTCATGAACGCGGTGCTCAGCTTGCCCACCGGCGTCATCTCGCCCGTCAGGATCATCCGCCGGTACTGAGGAATCATCTTCTGTCCCCACGTCGGGTCTCGCTGCGACTCCTCGTAGACCGAGATCCCCTCGCTCAGCCAGCGGGGCATCCTGTTGTTCGTGAGGTTCAGCGTCACGACGTGAGTGAATTCGTGCCAGAGCGTGGCCTGCCAGTTGGCGTGCCGCTGAAGCTGCGGGCTGGTGGCGGTGACGACGTCGCCGAAGCAGACGCCGAGGAACCCGTCGCCGCCGGGCATGCCGAACGTGCGGACCGCGAAGTCCTGCTGATTGGGGAATAATTCGACGGTGATGGGACTGTTCGGTTCGAGACCGTACTTCTTGCACAGCTCGGCCTTGGCCTGCCGCAGCAGGGCCATCACCTGATCGCCGTACACGTCGGCCTCGTGATTCTCCATCTTCAGGACGAGTCCATCCTCGGAGATCGACCGAAAACCGGTGAGCGTGTCACGGAGGTGGACGAGGTTGTAGGCCTCGACGTTGTACGGGTCCTTCTTGTTCACTTCGTCGGCCAGGGCCCAGCCTTGTCGCTCGTCACCCAGGCGAAGGAGGTCCTGGGCCAGTTGGATTCGGGCGGGCTGATATGTTGGGTCGGCCTTGATCGCCCTGCGCTGAAACGCGGCGCCCTCGGGGAACCGGTAATTCTGAGAGAGCTTGCGGCCGATCAGGTAGTCCACCTCGGGATTGGTCGGCCAGAACTTCAACCCATTGGACCGGCAACTCTCGGCTGTATTGGGGTCGCTGCCCAAATGGGCCAGCACCGCCCGGTAAGCCCATGCCTGCGGGTGCCAGGGGTTGACGGCCAGGACGCGGGCCAGGGACTTCTCCGCTCCCTGGTAGTCCTCGCTGTCGATCTGGTGTTCGGCCAGCAGGATCAGGGACGGGGCGTGTTTGGGATTGACGATCAAAGCGGCGTCCAGGGCCGCGATCATCTCGCTGCGGTCGCTGTGATAGAAGGCCTGCGCCAGGCCGAACTGGGCGTCCGGGTCGTTGCCGAATCGTTTGAGAGCCTCGCGGTACTGGTCCGCCGCCAGTTCGAAGTCCTGCTTGGCCAGGGCCAGTGCGCCCGCGGCCAGGTACGCTTCCCGGCAGTTCGGGTCGTTCTTCATGGCCCACGTATAGAAATGCTCCAGCACCAATCGCGGCTCGGCCCCGAGCAGGAGCAGCGATTGGCCCAGGGCCACCGCCTCGGGGCTGCCAAGGTATTCGATCCGTCGATACGAGCCGATTCTGGAGAGGGTCGCCAGGGTCGTGGCGGCTTCCCGCGACTGGCCGTTGTAGAGATAAGCCGTGTGGGCCAGCCGCAACAGGCGAAGGTCCGCGCGGGATTCCCTTAGCGCCGTGTCCACGTACTGTGCGGCTTCCTTATACTGACCCAACGTCAGCATCGCCTCGAGTTCGAGGATGCGCCAGTCCGATTGGTAAGCTCCATCCTTGATGGCCTGACGGGCGACTTCGAGGCACTCGGTGTATTCGCCCGTGCGCAATTGCTCGCGGCAGGCGTCGATTGCAGCGGCCGCCCCGGCCCGCGTCTCGCAGACAAGGGCAATCACCGCGGCGATCCAGAGGATTCGATTGCGATGGAATGTGGTTGACTCGCGAGTCATTTTCTTCCTGTCCGCAATACTGCCTGTCGCGTGAGAGCAGCCGCCGAGCTGTGTACGGCAACGAGCTATACGGCTCGACCCTATTGTAGTTCATGCGTCGATAGAGGAGAAGATGCAAAGGTAGACGAATGCATCATGGGTCCGATTGCATGAGAAAAAAAGAAGGGATATTCCTGTCACCGCCTGCGAAATCGGGCCACTATCGGGACAAGGAAGCGCTCTGCGCTCAGCCGTTCGGGCCGTCGTCGTCGTTTGATTGGTTTTCGGAAATGATGATTCTACATTGCCGCAATATTGTGTTAACTTGGGGCGTCTGACAAAGGTATAGCGTTAAACTGCGGTCCCCGGCGTGGGGGCCGATCATCGGGGTCGATGGTGAGTCGTTTTTGGAGGATAGCACCATGAACAAGCGTTTGGCTGTCGGCGTTGGCGTCCTGTTGACCGGAGCTCTGGCGTGGACCGCGTTCGCACAACCGGGTGGCGGTCGCGGCGGGTTTGCCCAGATGCGTGAAGCGCGGGTCAAGGCGATCGCCGCACTGCAGGAGCAGGTCGGGAAACTCAAGGCCATGACGGAACAGCAGCCCGCGGCGCGGGGCAACTTCCAGGACATGACCGACGAGGAACGGACCAAAATGCGGGAGGAGATGACCAAGAGGCAGGAAGAGCAGACCGCGATCATGGCCGAGATCCAGAAACAACTGGATACGATCAAGGGCGGCATGCAGTTGGTTCGGGAGCAGCGCCAGGCCATGGAGCCGCTGAACGACCTGCTGGCCTCCGCCAAGAGCGAGAATGCCACGGCGACTGCCGCCAAGATCCAGAAGCTGATCGACGAACGGCAGAAGCAGTTCCAGGACAAGATGACCGCGATGGGCATGGATCCCGAGATGGTTCAGCGGATGATGGAGCGAGGTGGACAGAGACGCGGGCAGTGACATGAAGTGAGAAGTGGGACGTTCGAAGCTGGAAGCGCCGGACTGCGGCCATTTGCTTCAAACTTCACACTTGAAACTTCAAACTTGCTCATACGGCCCTTGCTTGCGGAATTGTGCTGTCGAGGTACAATACGCGCAAGCAAGGGCTTTCTTTTTCGTAAATGCCCGGACCACAAAGACCTCGAGTGAGGAGAACCGAATGGACAGGCGAAAGAGACTCGTCATGGGGGGGATTGTCGGGATGTTGATTCTCGTGACGCAAGCGCAATCGGCGGAAATCCTCACGGGCCGGCGCA
>JBDKUU010000224.1:0-7175 GCA_039679525.1 Phycisphaerales bacterium
TTGCGGGCCGATCTCGTGACGGGCGATCGTGCCCTCGCCTTCGTGTTGCGCGTGATGGCGGCCTTGATCAGCAACACTGACGTGCGCATTCTGGATTGCAGGGCGGGGATCGATGCCAGGAACGTCCTGGCCATCGAGATCGATGCCGACACAGGCTCCTATTCCGTCCCCGAGCGGCGGTCTGCGTTCTTTCAGCAGGTTCTCGAACAGATCCGCCGTCTGCCCGGCGTGGGCTGCGCCGCCACGGCGAACGCAACGCCTGCGTGGACCGGCTACAACTACAGCATCTTTCGGCTGGACGATCGTCGAGGCGGCGACGAGGGACGGATCATTCGCCGGACCTCGATCTCTCCCGAGTATTTCACCGTGCTGCGGATTCCTCTTCTCAAGGGCAGGACGTTCACGGAGCATGAGGCGGCAACGGGCGCGGCAGTGGCCATCGTCAACGAATCGCTGGCCGCACGTTCCTGGCCTGGTGAGGACCCGATCGGAAGGCGCATCCTGCGGATGAAGGACGCCTCGCAGGGCGTTTCTTGCGAGATCGTCGGAGTCGTCGCGGACGTGAACCACTATTTCCACTTCCGCCTTGCGAGAATATCCGGGGAAGACAGAAAAAAATACGTTGGTGAATTTTCCGACGACGTCGTCTACGTTCCGGGATATGACGGCGCTCTTATGGTCCGTGCCCTGGGCGATCCCCTTGGCATGGCGGGTTCGGTCCGCCGGGCGATCTTCACCGTGGACCAGGACGCTGTGCCGTCCGGCGTTGTGTCTCTCCAGGACGATATCGACGCTCTCTTCTGGCTGCAGCGTTTCAACACGTTCTTCCTCGGCGCGTTTGCGGCAGTGACCTTGCTGCTGGGCAGCATGGGCGTCTACGGCGTGGTCGCCTATTCCGTGTCGCGGCGCACCCATGACATCGGCATTCGCATGGTCCTGGGCGCCCGCGCCGGGACCATATTGAAAACGGTCCTGTGGGAAGGACTCGCGTACACTTCGGTCGGGCTCGCGCTGGGCTTGGTTGCCGCGATGATCCTGACTCGGCTGATCGCGGGTCTGTTGTATGAGGTCCCTCCGACCGATCCTTTGACCTTTGTCTGTGCGGCGCTGGTCCTGACCGGTGTAGCGTTGTTGGCCTGCTATCTTCCGGCCCGCCGGGCGGCCAGGATCGATCCGATGACGGCGCTGAGGTGTGAATAGGAGAAAACGATGGGAATGTTGTGGCAGAACGTGAGATACGGTCTTCGGATGCTGTCGCGGAGTCCCGGTTATACGGCCGTGACGCTGCTGACGCTGGCGTTGGGGATCGGGATGACCACGGCGATCTTCTCGACGGTTCACGGCGTGCTGCTGCGGCCGCTGGCCTACCCGGAGTCGCACCGGCTGGTGTCCGTGCAGGAGCACATCCCCTCGCTCGCGGACAAGTATCCCACGTTGCCGGTCAGCGCCAGACATTTCATCGAATGGCGGACTCGTTGCTCCTCGTTCGAGAGCCTCTCGCTGATCGACAACAGCTTCATGACGCTGACCGACCGGGGCGAGCCTGAACGTCTGGAGACGCTGCGGGTCTCGGCGAACCTGTTCGAGACGCTGCGCGTGCAGCCGGCCCTGGGACGAACCTTCGTCGCCGACGAAGAGGAAGAAGGGGCTGCTCGCGTGGCTGTGATCAGCGACGGCCTGTGGCGACGGCGACTCGGCGCGGATGCGGCGATCCTCGGGACGACCATTCTGCTGGACGGGCAGGAGTACACCGTGATCGGCGTGCTGCCGGCGGCGTTTCGATTCCCGAACGTCAATCCCTGGAAAGCGGCGGAGATGCAGAGCAGCGCGCAGCCCGCGGTTTTCGTGCCCAAGGTGTTCCGATCGTGGGAACGAGACACCCTGATGGGCGGGTTCAACTGCGCGGCGATCGGGCGTCTCCGGAGCGACGTCACCCGCGAACGGGCGACGGCCGAGTTGAATGTCATCGGCGGTCAGATCGTCGAACTGGCGGGAACGAAGGAGATTGAATTGCGAGCGATCGTTTCGCCGCTGAAGGAGGCTTTGGTCCGTGACTCCCGAAGGGGGCTGCTGGTCGTGCTCGGGGCGATCGGGGCGCTCCTTCTGATCGCGTGTCTGAACCTGGGCATCCTGGGCCTGGTGCGGGCGGAACGTCGGGATCTGGAGTCGGCCGTGCGAGCGTCGCTGGGCGCCGGCCGGGCTCAGTTGTTGCGGCAGACGTTCGTAGAGACCCTTCTCGTGGCAATTCCCGGAACCGTTATGGGCGTGTCCGTCGCGTTTGCCGGCGTGGATGTGTTGGTCCGGATCATGCCGGCCGACATTCCGCGATTGGGTGAAGTGAGCATCGACGGGGGCGTGCTTCTGTTCGCTCTGGCGCTGACGGCCGTCACCACGCTGTTGTCCGGCGTACTGCCCGCGTGGCGCACCACGAGGACCGAGATCGAGCGGGTTCTGAGGGCCGGGGGACGCACAATGACGGGCGACGCCGTCGGATTGCGCCTGCGGAACGGTCTCATCGTGGCGGAGGTGGCTTTCGGCGTCATGCTTCTGGCCACCGCGGGCCTGCTGGTGAGCAGTTTCACGCGAGTGATGCGCGCGGATCGGGGCTTCCATGCTTCGACGGTTCTGGCCGCGGATCTCACGCCGTCGTCGAAGTACGTTCGTTGGGAAGACAGACAGAAATTCTTCACGTCCCTGCTGGAACAACTGGCCTCCGCACCGGGAATCCGATCCGCGGCCCTGATCACCTCGCTGCCCCTGGAGGGAGAGACATGGGTGAGCAGCGTGCACGTGCCGGGGGACACTACGCCGGAGTTTCAGCGTCCGATGTCGAACGTGCGGTTCATCAGCCCGGCGTACTTCGAGACGATGGGGATTCCGTTGCTCGACGGCCGGACATTCGACGGCGCGGACCGTTCGAAGAAAGTGGCCGTGATCTCCCGTCGCCTGGCGCAGATGTTGTGGCCGCGGGAGGACATGGTGATCGGGCGGAAGTTCGTGTATGAAGACAATGAGGAGCATGAAGTCGTCGGCGTGGCGGCGGACGTCCGCGCGGTTACGGACCGGGCGGCCGCGCCGATGTTGTACGTCCCGTACTGGGGTGGTTTCATGGACCGTGCAGTCATCGTGGCCAACGTGCCGGGCGACCCTCTTTCGGCGGGCGGTTCGTTGCGTGCCGCCATCCGGCGTGTCGATCCCGACATGCCGATCTTCGCGATGCGCACCATGCGCGAGGTGCTCGAACAATCGGTTTCGCAGCGACGGTTTCAGATGCTCATGGCCCTGGCGTTTGCGTCGTGCGCCATCGTGTTGGCGGGTCTGGGCGTCTACAGCGTGGTCTCTTACGCCGTGGCCAGGCGAAATCGAGAGCTGGGAATCCGGGCCGCGTTTGGAGCCTGTCCTTCGGACCTGTGGCGCATGGTCCTGCGACAGGGGCTGACGCCGGTCGGCCTCGGCATGGCGTTGGGCCTTGCCGGCTCGCTGGCCTGCGGCAGGATCTTGAAGAGTCTGCTGTACGAAGTGAAGACCGATGACCCCTTGACGCTTGCCGTCGTTGCCGTCGCTGTGATCGGGGTGGCGTTGATCGCCTGTTGCATCCCGGCCCGCCGGGCGGCGCGGGCCAATCCGATGATGATGTTGAGACAGGACTAGGAGAACAGATGCAGAAGATTTGGCAGGATGTTCGATATGGCGTTCGCACTTTGGCCAAATCGCCGGGATTCGCGGCGGTGGCGGTGATCTCTCTGGCTTTGGCGATTGGCGCCAACACCGCGGTGTTCAGCCTGTACAATTCGCTGATGCTCAAGCCGTTGCCTGTGCCGCATCCCGGACAACTGCGCGTGCTCACCTGGCGGGGCGATATTCGAATTCCAGTCACCCACTGTCGCGTCTTTCTCCTGCCGACGGGAGAGACCTCCGGAAACGTCGTTTCCTATCCTCTCTACCGCGCACTGCGGGAGAAGACGACCGACGTGGCGGACTTGTTCGCATTCTCGGAGTTCAGCCTCTTTGACCCACTGACCGTCGAGGCAGGGGCCGAAACGTTCACCGCCCCGGGACTGATCGTCTCCGGCAATTTCTTCGAGGGATTGGGGCTCCGTGCGCACGCAGGCCGGACGATTGCCCCGAACGATGACAGATCGGAAGAGGAGCCGGTTGCGGTGATCTCCTACGCCGCCTGGCAACGATGTTTCAAGGGCGACCCGCAGGCCATCGGTCAGACGGTGTTTCTCAATCGGCACGGCTTCACGATCATCGGCGTTTTGCCCCGGGGGTTTCTCGGACCGGTGGGCGGCAACCGAGGCGACTTCTACGTGCCCATGTCTGCCCAGGCCTTGGTTCGACCCGATTGTCCCCTGGCCGCAGCCAGGCCCTGGTGGGTCCAGGTCATGGCTCGGTTGTCGCCGGGGGCCGATGAGGAGCAGTTCGCGACGATGGTGAACGGGCTGTTTACGCAGGCGGTCACGGACGCGGGCCTGAAGGGTTCGGACAAACCGGTTCGCATGGTGGTCGAAGACGGCAGCGGCGGACCTCGGGAACCGCGACAGTCTCTGACCAAGACCCTTCCTATTCTGATGGGGATCGTCGGCATCATACTGCTGGTCGCCTGCGCCAATCTGGCCTCGCTCCTGTTGGCGCGGGGTGCGTCCAGGCAACAGGAAATGGCTGTACGCGCTGCTCTGGGCGCCGGCAGGGGCCGGCTGACGCGTCAGTGCCTTACGGAGAGCTTGATCGTTTCCTCAGCCGGGGCTGCGGGCGGACTGCTGTTGGCCGTGTGGGCACGACAGATCCTCCTTCGTATGTTCTGGCCCTCGCAAGTGGTCGTTGATCTGCGTAGCGACGGCCGAGTCCTGGGCTTCACCACGATGATCTGCGTGGCGTCAGCGCTGCTGTTCGGTTTGCTGCCGGCGTTGCGATCCAGCCGTGTCCAGCCGGCGGCGTTTCTGAAAGAACGTGCGTCCGGCGGCTTATCCCGCATGCGGGTCGGCCGATGCATGGTCGCGATTCAGACGGCTCTGTCCCTGCTGTTGCTGGTGGGCGCGGGGCTCTTCGTGCGGACCGTGATGAACCTGTATCATGTCGAGACCGGCTTCAACGCGGATCGTCTGTTGGTCTTCCAACTGGACGGGGGCAAGACCGGCCTGGAGGGCCGACGGCTCGTCGACTGCTACGAGCAGATCCGCGCGTCCATCGCGGGACTGCCCGGCGTGCGGGGCGTGACGAGCTCGAATATCCTGCTGCTGAGCCGCTGGATGAACAACAGCCAGGCGAAGATCGCCGGGCGTGCGCAGGACGAAGAGTTTGCGATTCTCGGGCTGTCTGTCAGCGATTCGTTTCTCTCGACGATGGGGATTCCTCTCCTGCTGGGGCGCGACCTGAGTGCTGCGGATGATGCGACCGCCCGCAAGGTCGTGCTCGTGAACCAGACTCTCGCCCGGCGGGCATTTCCCGGTGAGAACCCCGTGGGACGTGTGTTGACGATCAATCAGAACGATTACGAGATCGCCGGCGTCTTCGGCGACATCGTATATGCGGATCTGAAGAAGGCCGTCGAGCCCACGGTGTTCTACTCCTATCGCCAGACCGGAGGACAGATCTCGCGGATGTTCTACGAAGTGCGGACCGCCGCGGATCCGCTGGCCCTGGTTCCCGCGATCCGGAACGTCGTTTCCGGCGTCGATCGAACCCTCCCGATGGCGGACGTCAAGACCCAGGCCATCCAGCTCGACGAGTCCATCTCGCAGGAGCGATCCTTCGCCATGCTGGCGTCCGGCCTGGCCCTGATGGCGGTGCTGCTCTCGTGCATCGGTCTGTACAGCCTGATGGCTTACAGCGTTTCGCATCGCACGGGCGAGATCGGAATTCGCATGGCCCTGGGCGCCACGCCGCGGAACGTGGCCTGGCCTATCCTCCGCGGTGCGTTCCTGACCGGTGCTGTCGGGATAGCCCTCGGCCTTCCCGCCGTCGCGGCCGGCACGAGGATCGTACGCAGCTACTTGTTCGGCGTCGAGCCGCGCGACCCTGTCACTGTGGCCGTCGCGGCAGTTTCGTTGTTGGCGATCGCCGTGCTGGCGGCCTGGATTCCCGCCCGCAGAGCGATGCGGATCGACCCCATGACGGCGTTGCGGTGTGAATAGGGGAATAGGAGAAACGGATGAGCACATTGTGGCAGGACATCAAGTACGGATTGCGGATGTTGGTGAAGAGTCCGGGGTTTGCGGCTGTGGCCGTGATCTCCCTGGCCCTGGGAATCGGGGCCAACACGGCGGTGTTCAGCGTGGTGGAGGCCGTCATTCTGCGGCCGTTGCCATACCACGACCCGGGGCGGCTGGCCTGGTTTTCCGCATTCTACCCGGCTCGCAAGAACGCGATGGTCGTGACACCCGAGTACCTCTCCTGGCGGAAGGAGGGCACGAGCCTTCAAGAGATCGCCGCGTACAGCGGTTGCGAGTACACCCTGAGCGGCGTCGAGGTACCCGAACGGCTCAAGGGCGCTGTCGTCACGGCCGATTTGCTCCCGATGCTGGGGGTTCATCCGGCGCTTGGGCGAGGGTTCCTGGCTGAGGAAGAGCGTCCAGGCGGGTCGCCCGCCGTTCTTCTGAGCTACGCCTTGTGGCAGAGATTGTTCTCCGGCAGTCCCGCTGTCCTGGGGACGACCGTTACGCTCGACGGTTCAGGCTACACCGTCGTCGGCGTTCTGCCGAGGGACTTTCGTTTTCCGGACGACCTGGAGATCGATCTGCTCGGCGTTCTCTCGCTTCCCGCCGAGCCGGACTGGCGAGCCGAAGGATTCCGCGCCGTCTCGGTGCTCGGACGGATCAAGCCTGGCGTCGCTTTGGAGCAGGCCAGGGCTGAGCTCGAAACGATCAGCCGTCGCGCGGACGCTCTGGTCAGCCCCGCCTTTGCCGGCGCGCGAGCCGGTCTGCAGGTCCAGGCTGTTCCACTTCATGAGAGGCTGGTCGGAAACGTCCGACTTCTGTTGCTTGTCCTCAGCGGTGCCGTCGCGATCGTCCTCTTGATCGCGTGCGCCAACGTGGCTCACCTGGGCCTGGCCCGTTCGGGCGCCCGTCGCAAGGAGATGGTCCTGCGCTCCGCCCTCGGGGCAAGCCGGCCTCGCCTCATCCGGCAACTGTTGGTCGAGAGTACCCTGTTGGCGTCGCTGGGCGCTCTGGCAG
>JBDKUU010000225.1:0-6708 GCA_039679525.1 Phycisphaerales bacterium
TTGAGCAGTCTCTCGAGCTCCATGATCAGAGCGATCGCCTGCTTCTCCGGAGCCTTGTCGATCGACAGATGCACGTTCGGACACAGAACGATCGGCCGCTTGCCGAGCATGTTGACCAGCGACCCGAGCTCGGTCACGACCTGTTCCAACTCCTCACGGCCGTCGTATTGCTCCACGCAGACGAAAACCACCAGCACGTTGTTGAAACTCGTCCGCGTCTGCGGCGGAGAGATCGTCGAAGGATCGATTCGAGTGCTGGGCTCCTGATCCTCAAAGAAACAGGAAGAACACTGATAACTATCCAAAATCATAGGGGGCTACTGAGTTCCGTCACTGAGTCAGAGTCATTCTCCATGACTCATTCCACCATCTACTGCAAATTCACGCGACTGCGGCTGGTATCCCGCGTTGACGCCTGAGCCTTCTTCATCCGGGACGCAATCCCGGCGTCAACGCGTGAAATAAAAAGGCCCACGTCGGGCGTCACCACCTTGGCGCCGAAGCTGGCGCTGTTCATCAGCCGCACGATTTCCGTGGCCTCCCAGAAGTCCTTGGACTCGCTGATCCGCTTTGCCTCTTCTTTGGTCAGAGATTTCAAGAAGGTCGGCAGACAGCCGTCGCGAAGCGAACCGGCGTAGTCGGCCAGCAGTTCCTGGATTTCTCTGTGTGCATTCGCCATGGTAAAACCGCTCCAATCCCGGCAGGACGCTCAGTCCTGCCCACCAGACTCCCTGTATTGCTCTTTCAACATTTCTCTCAGTTTCAAAATCGTCCGAAATTCCAGCATCTTCACGGCCCCGACCGTCGTTTCGAGCTGGTTGGCGATGGCTCGGTTGGACATCCCCTCCATCCACAGCTCGATCGCCTTGCGTTCCCGGGCCTTGAGCTTGTCCAGCATGCCGTGCAGGAGCTGCTTGAGCTCCTCCTGCGACACGAGGTCGGCCATGCCCAGGTCCGGGGCCATGAGGTTCTGCATGTCGGCCTGCGACAGGCAGGACCTGCGGTTGAGTCTCCGGTACACCTCGCGGAGGCGTTTCCGCATGTAGTAAAGGTACACCGTCCGCAGGAGCTGGCGGTCATCTTCGATGTCACGCAGGTGATCGGGGTTCTCCCAAATATCCGCGTACACGTCCTCCAATACATCTTCGCACTCCACTTCGTTGCCGAGGTAGCGATGCAGATGCCCGATGAACATGGCAAAAGTCGCCCTCACAAAAGGTTCCATCGCTCGGCGACGCGACTCGGTATCAGAGGCCGTCAGTTGCTGTAGAGCGTTACGCAGCCGTTTATCCATGTCCGGTTACTTCGTTCTCCTATACCCGTGGCTCGGGTCCGGAGCCGGCATCCGACTTCGGAATGCCGCCCCGCGAGGGCCACAATTCCCGTAAACCCCGATTCTATCATGGAGATAACGGGAGTTCAACCGGCAAACTCCCCTGCGTCGGACTGGATCCGGGCCGGCCTCTGAACGTCGCCCTGCAACCCTGCCCGGACAGTCACTTCATGATTCCTACGTCAAAACTCGCCGACACGCGGTCAGACTCGACCGCGACTCGGAAGCTTCCACTGAATATAGAGCCCGGCCGAACCGAGAAGAACCATCCCGGCGAAAACGCCGACATCCGCCCGCAGATACCGGCCCAGGCCGGCAATCCCCTGCAAAGACAGACCCGCAGAGGCCTCCGCCATCTCCGAGCCGTCGGAAGAACCGGCGTCGCTCGACGGGACGATCGCGGCGGCGTTGGGGTCTTTCTGCTCGGTCGCGGGCGACGTCCCGTTGACGTCAGGAGTCTGCGACTCCTTCTGCGGCTGGGCGTTCGCATCGCTCGGAGCCGGGGCCGCGCTGGGGGCGACCAACGACTGACCGCCCCCAAGGGCTGCCTGCGCGTCGGACGACGGCGCCGCCTCGGTCTTGACCGGGGCCTGACTCTGGGGCGCGACACTCGATTTCTCGGCGGCCCCATCCGTCTGCGTCTCATCCGTCTTGGCTTCGCTCTCGATCTTGTCGGCCATTCTCAGAAGGATCTTGGCCGAGGTCTCGTTCGTCGGATCCTGAGCAGCCTGCTCCAGCGTGTCGCGAGCGTAACCCGTCTCGCCGGTGCCCAGCAGATGGTAGCCCAACAGGAGCTGCAAGTTGGCGTCGTTGTCGGTGTCGGACGCCTCTATCTTGTCCACGAGCTTCTCGATCTGGGCGTACAACACGTCGTCGTTCGCGTACAGGCCGCGAAGATAAAAAACACCCTCTTTCTCCGGCGTGACATGGCTCAGCGCCCTTCGCAGCATGTCCGCCGATTCGTCGTACTTGCCGCCGGCGAACAACGCCTGGGCGTATGCGAACGGCAGAATCATGTCGCCGGGCGACAGCCGCATGGCCTCTTCGAACTTGTCGGCCGCGGCGTCATAGTTGCCCGTCTCGAAGCTCTTCACGCCTTCCTCGAACCGGGTATCGGCGAGAGTCTGAGCGGCCGGCTCCTTGGCCTGCTGCTCATCAAGCTTCTGCCGAACGTCGGCCCAGGTGCTCTGATCTACGGCTTGGAGCTCGGTGTCGCTCGTGGTGTCCGGGATCTGGCTCGTGTAGCTGCCGTCGGTGTTCTGGTAATAGTAATTGTACGTGTAGTAGTTGTAGTTGTCCCCGGCGACCTCCCGTGCGACCGGGTAGTAGCCGTACCACACGTAGGGGTGATAACCGTACCAGTAATACCGCATGTAGAAGTAGTCGTCGGGCCAGTAACCGCCCAGACTGATGAAGACGTACTTGCGATGGTAGTACGGATACACGTAATCGAAATGGACGTGCGGGCCGAACCGATAGTAAATCGGATAGTGATAGTACGGCCAGATCACGCGGTGATGCAGCCGGAAGTGGCTGTCATAATACGTGTATGCGTGGTGGTAGTCGTGCCGGATGAGGTCCGGCCGATCGTAATACCGGGCATGAACGTACGTGGGCCGATAGGAGGAGAAACCCCTGTCCCGATCCCCGCCTCGATAGCTGCCGCCCCTGTAGTCGCCGCCGCGGTGATCGCCGCTGACGCCGACTCTGGGCGTGCTCGGATCGCCCAAGGACGGGCCCCGACGCTGGCGGTAGTCCGTCAGTCGGGAATCCAAATCCCGATGACGGACGTCCGCCCGCTCGGCCTGCTGCCGAGCCGCGGTCACCGGAGGCGTGTGTACGCTCGGCCGTTCCGGGCGATTCAGAGCCTCATTCCGCGCACTGGCCATGCGGTCGCGCAGCCCCTGAGGTCTGCGGTCGCTGCCGGAAGAGCCCGGTCCACGTCGCGATGCATCAGCAGAAGCCGTCGGGCCCTGCGGCCGGGTGTCGGAAGTCCCGCTCCGCCCGCCTCGATCCCCGCCGAGCCGATCGGCCACGCCTCGGCGGCTCGGGCTCGTGGGCTGATCCCCAGCGGAGGCCGACGTCGTATCTTGAGGTCTGGCAGAGGGTTGAGTGCTTCGCGTCCCCCCTGCGATCCGCCCGGACCGGTCCTGTGTCGTTGTCGAAGACCTATCCGACGCGGCAGGACTCTGCCCGGCGTCCTGCGTCGACCTTCGCCGCTGGCCCATTCGCTCAGCGAGCGAGCTCCGACCGCTCGGCGAGGTCGCCGCCGATCCCCCGGACGGCTGAGTCTCGGTAGATCGGATCGTGCCGGACGCGCTGGGCGTCTGCGACAATGGAGTAGACGGGCTGTTCGTTCCCTGTCCCTGCGTCGATCTCATTCGGGAGCCGTACTGCCGAATCCGCGAGCTGCTGTCGTTCGTCGTCCCGGCAGACGACCGAGTGGAACTGTCGCTAGGTGTTGAGGTTATGCGTCCCGAAGGGCCCGGGCCGGTCGAAGTGCTCGTCGAGGGCTGGCTCGACCGGGACTGAATGTCCCGCCGACGGCTTGCCATGCGGTCGGCCATCGATTGCCCGCCGCTCGAACTGGGGTTCGACACGCTGGGCGAAGGATCCGAACGGAAGGTCGTGCCGGAACGGTTCGAGCCCACGGAAGGACTCGATCGCCCCACCGACGGACTCGGACTCGAACGGAAGGTCGTATTCGGCCGGCTCGGACTGACCGAAGGGCTTGGCCGACTTGGACTTACGGACGGAGCCGACCGCTCCACGGGCGAACTCGGCCGACTGAACGACGGGCTTGGCCGGCTGGAGCTCACGGACGGCCCCTGCGAAACCGACGGAGCCCGATTGGCGGACATGCGATCCCGCAAACCGCCGCCGGAGTAGCTCGGCCTCGACACAGACGGGGCCATCGATGACCCGCGATTGATCTGCGGACTGGGCGAAGACCGGAACGACGGCGTCCCGGCCGATCCGCCTCGATTCATAACCTGCGGCTGGGACCGCATTTGCGGCGCCGACTGCATGCTGGGAGCCTGGCTCCTCATGCCCGTGTTCTGGCGGGAGCCGCCCCCGCTGTTGCGGCCTCGCTGGGCCCATGCCTGCGGCCCTGTCGAGACGATCGTCGCGAGCGCGACAGCCGCGATCAAGACCCAGGTTTTTCCGGCGTATTTTTTCTCGCTAAAGGCACACATCGAAATACTCCTTTCTCCCCGGCGGCAGTACTACTGACAGGCCTCGACTCCCCATCCGGCTCACCGCCGGCACCCGCCACGCCCAACTGGATCGCGTCAGATGATACCATCGATTCGACATGAGGCCCGCCTTTAACTCTACTGTTTTCAAGGTCTTAAGGTTTGCCGTCGAAGTCGGACGAGCGTCCTGTGCCCGTCCGAAACGCCGCGACAAGGCCAAACGGACGAATGTCGCCGGCAAACCAGCCTGCAAACTCCGGTCCGGAGTATCCTTCTATCGCGTAGAAGGCACTCCAGGCCGCAAGGGTAACAGAAAACATGGCAGATTCCATGATTCCAACGCATGCGGCCCCGAGATTATTGCCGATTTGTCCGGAATGCGCCGAATCTCGATTGACCTGTGCCCGCAGGGGTGTATAGTGGTATGGCAGTGAGACACGGAGGCCTCGAACGGTGCGGTCATCAGCCGCACGTCTGACGCCGCGAGTTGCGGCATCCACAGGGATGTTCCATGAGAGCTGGTCACGCGCGAAGACAATCGCGCTTGGCTGGGGCACTACTCGGGTTCGCCCCGTCCCGGGGGCTTTCTGGGAGCACCTTCCAGAGTAGTGCCCCTTTTTATTCTCCCGCCCCGACCGTAGGATTCAATTCGTGCTCGGTCTCCTGCACAGACGCTCGATATCCCTGGCCACGATCTCGGCCACGACCCGCTGAAGTTCGGGCAGATCCTCGCACGGCAGCTCGATGGCGGACGTCTCGGCGGCCTTGGGCTCCGGCGAAGCCTGCGGCTCCTCCTGCGGCTGGCTCGGCGCCCGCCGGCGTCGGGAGGCAACTCGACGCTGCTCGGCCAGAATGTTCTCCGCCAGGTCGTACTTGGGCACATCCCCCTCTGCCGGTTCCATGTCAGTGGATTCCTGGTCGTCGATGCCGGCCGATTGCTCGTCAACCTGCACCGGGTCCGGGGTCGCGGGCTCAGGCGTCTGCGGCTCATGCCCGCCGGCGTCGGCTGGAGCCGGGACATTGTCAAACGGCGGAATGATGTCGGTCGCCCGCAACACTCTCACGCGTTTGGGCGGCGTTCTCTGTTCGATCTCGTCCACGATGGAACCAACCTCCTCTGGAGCCTCATCAACGATGCGGCCGGACGGCTGACTGCCGCCCTCCACACAGGAACCTATTTTATCACAACTCCCGTATTATAACTTCGCCAGAATCCGCTTTCAGTCTGCATATTTTCTTCGCGAGGGGCGTTTTTTTCGGTCGACGTCATTGCCCCGCCGGGCCGAGGGAGTATTGGGTGAAGCTGGTCAGGTCGATCTCTCCAATCAGGCGGTTGACGTCCTCGACGCTGACGGCCTTGATCGCCTCCACATCCTGCTCGATCGAGCGGTATTCGCCCAGGTACATCCAATTGAAGCCCAGATCGACCAGCCGGCCCATAGGAAGCTCATTCTTGAGGACCAGGGCGCTGAGGACTTTGTTCTGGGCCTTGGAGATCTCGTCCTCGCGGACGCCGTGGGCCGCCAAGTCGCGGAAGATGCCCTGGGCGATGTCCATCACCTTGCCGGCGTTGGGGGTCCCGCAGCGGAAATAGCAGTAGAACATGCCCGTGCCGTCCATGGGGTTGAACTGCATGGAGGCCTCCTCGGTCAGGGCCTTGTCGACGAGGTCCCAGTAGAACCGCGAGCCGTAATCGTCGCCGATGATCATGCCCAGCAGCGACGCCGCGAACCGGCGGGGGTCCTGGGCGGAAACCCCGTTGTGCATCAGGCAGATGTGCTCGCGTTTGACGTTGGGCTTCTCGGCCCGGGCCTTCTGCTTGGTGCCCTCGCAGTGGGACAGCTCGCGTCCCACTTTCTGCTTGGGCCATTTGCCGGACACGGCCTCGACCGTATCGCAGAATCGATCCCAGTCGAAATTGCCCGCGCAGGCGACGACCATGTTGTTCGGCGCGTACCGGCGGGCGAAATACTCGCGCATCTGCTCGGCGGTCAACGCGTCGATGCTCTCGACCGTCCCCAGGACGCTCTGGCCGCAGTTGTGCGGGCCGAAGTGCAGGCTCCGGCAGCGGTCGATCACGTCGAACGTCGGCGTGTCCTGGTACATCGCGATCTCTTCTTTGATGACGTTCTTCTCGATGTTGAAGTCGTCGTCCCGCAGCGCGGGCCTCATCAGCCC
>JBDKUU010000226.1:0-4177 GCA_039679525.1 Phycisphaerales bacterium
CAGTCTTGAAGCAGTAGCGTTGCATTTTTGCAACACGGGCGCTTCATCCGTGAAGCAGTCGGCCGGCGGCGGAGCAGCACAGCACGCGGTGCTATTCGGGGCGAGCGGCCGTGTTGCCGTTGCATTTTTGAAACGGCGTTCATGTCTTGTCGCCGTTTCAAAAATGCAACTGTAACACGGCCGCTTTGCCCCGAGCAGCCGCGTGTGCTGCTCCGCCGCCGGCCGACTGCTTCACGGATGAAGCGCCCGTGTTGCAAAAATGCAACGCTACTGCTTCAAGACTGAAACACGGCTGAAGAACGGCTGACGGCTGACCGTCAGATGACGTTGCATCCGTGAAACCGACAGCTGACGGCCGGCCAGAAGACGCGTGACGACCAGACGCCGGCGACTGTTACAGAACGTAACGACTGCCGGCAGAGCAACCGTCAGACTGCGACAAACCGCCGACTTCCGACCGGCGGACCACAAACTGATCGCCAGACGAACAACCCGACGGCGAGGGGGTCAGGTAGTGCTAGGCAAGGACCACGAGCCAACCTCGACCACCCCGTGACCGCAGCGCGGTACACTACCCCCGGTGCAACCATGCTCGTGCGATCGGACGCGTTCACGACAGCCGCCGGCACCCTCGCCGACACCGTCACTATGCCGTACCACTGGCGGACCAGGTCCAGGCGGTACGTGATACCAGCAGACCCCAGGACGGCGCAGCAGCTAAGCTGTCGTGCACGCATGCGGGCCATCGCCCGAGCCTGGCAGAATGACTGCTCCAGCCCACAACGCAGTGGCTGGTCAACCTACGCCCAGTCGCTCGACTACACCGACTCGCTCGGCGTGCGCTACCACCCGAACGGCTTCGACGCCTTCGCAGCCGTTAACATGCTGCGACGTGGCGCCAATCAGAACATCGGCCTTGACCCGCCAGGGCTTGGCGGCTTCGCCTCGTTTACCAAGCCCCGTTGTGACTGGACGGATGACTCCGGCCCAGACCGCCGCTTGAAAGTGTACTTCAGCCCCGCAGACCCCTGGTGCCGCGAGAACGGAGGCGCGCTGCTACTGCGCATGTCCGCACGACGCGCCACCGGGGCGATCCGCAGGTACTGGGGCCCCTGGCACGACGTCTGGGCAATCACCGGCTCGGTCGAACCCGAGCATCCGCCCGCGGTGTACCACGTCCCCCGCGGGTGGATCCTGGCCGGCAAACTCTACGCCGCCGAGATCCGGTCCATCCGAGCCAGCGGCCGGTACTCAAAGCCCCTGCTCGTGCAGGGCATTGCCACCGGCCCGCCTACTTAACAACGCCGGGAGGCCCCGGCAGCAAGGAGGCCGACAATGGAAGGTATCCCCAGCCCGGTCGAGTCCGTTTGCCTCGACGCAGCCCGAGCAGTAGCCGGCCAGCCGGCAGTCCTGGCCAACATGGCCCTGGCGAACGCCGTCGCCTTTCAGCAGGCGGCACAGGCGCAAATCTTGACCCAGATGTCAGCCAACGCGCAGCTTTCCCAGACCATTTCGGCCCGCGGCGTCAACGAAGTCCTCTCGACTCCGATGCAGGAAGCCACGGCGAATGTGAAGGAAGGCACGGGCAACGACCTGGCGGCTCAACTTGCCGCCCTGGGTGCGGCGATCGCCGGCATCCAGCAGAACATCAAGGGCGCTCAGACGACGCCGCCGCCGACCCCGTGATTTCGTGACCTCACTCGCTCACGAAGCATCACGAAGTGCCTTGTTTTGCCCTGTTAACCAGGGGGTCGGCCGCGGACGATGACCGCGAAGGAACTATCATGAGAATCCTCAGCGACAAGTACACGGCGATCGCCGGTGCGATCGGCACCATGGTCGGCATGATGAACAAGTCCGGCATGTGCTTCCGGAATCGAGTCATCCCGGCCAACCCGAACAGCGTCGCGCAGCAAGGCGTCCGGGCTGACCTGGCCAGCCTCTCGTTGGCCTGGTCGGAGACCCTCTCCGACGCCCAACGCGCCGCGTGGGAGGCCTGGGCGGCGACGTTAACCTTCATGTCGAGCCTCGGCACGCCGTACCGAATCAGCGGCTTCAACGCCTTTGTCGCCGCCAACGGCGCCCGGATGGTGTCGCCGCTAACGATGGTCGTGCCTGGCCCGACGACCGCCGGCCTGGACAGCTTCACGTCTGTCGTGCCGACGTTCGACGACTCCTCCCACACGATCTCGGTCGCCTACACCAACACGGACCCGTGGGCGAGGGAAGTCGGCGGCGGCCTGATCGTCCGCCGTTGCCCGCTCGGCTTCTCGGCCGGCATCACCTACTACCAGGGCCCGTTCGTCTACGCCGGCTACGCCATCGGCGCCGTCAGCCCGCCGACGAGCCCGCTCGTGATCACGCTCGGTGCCGGTGCCATCGTGACGGGCAAGCAGTACGCGATCGCGGTCCGCAGCGTCCGCGCCGATGGGAGGTACTCCCTCGAGCGCATTTTTCGCGGCATCGCCGTCGCCTAGCCCGCTTCCGGCCCCGTGGAACTGGGACTGGGACACGCCAGACGTCCTACGGCTGTACTTCGCTCCGGCCCTTGCCGCCCCGGAGTACACGCAGCCATCGTCGTGGTTCACGAGGCACGACGGGAAAATCTACGTCGTCGTGGACAACACGGTCTGGTCAGACCGCGTGGAGTTCGAGATCGAGTACGCCGGCGACGAGGCCGGCCCTGACGAGGTACGTCTCAACATCAGCGACCCCGGCCTGCGATCCGCTGCCGGGGTCCTGGTGCCGCCCTTTGAGTTCTACGGCCCGACGGTGTAGGCCGGGCCGGCCAAAACCGAACGAGCCCGGTTCCGGCGGTTCGCGTCATGGTGGACCACCGGGCCGGCTCGCCGGCCCGCTCTCCTGTACGTGCTGTCTGAGAGCAACCTGTCGTCCCCGTCGTCGTATGCCCTGTTCGTCCGGCAGCCCACGACCGCGCACGGACTGGGGTAAGGGGAGGTTATCGCCCCGCGGCCTGTCACCAACGCCTGTGCGTTGCTGTCGGTAGCCTGTCATTTCCTGCCGGCGGCGCTGTCGGCGGCGACCGCGAACCGGCCAGGCTGTCGGAAACCGGCGGCCACGCACAGGCCGGCCGCCAGCGACGCACAGCCAAGTGACAGCAAATGACAGGGGTTACCGACAGGGGTGCGACCGATAAAAAGCGGCCCGCGGCGACGGGGAGCGACCCGTGCCGCGGGCTGGGCTGCGCGCTGCCGCTGGTCCAGGGGAGAGCAGCGCCGGCTACTCTGGCCGCACGAGTGCCGGCGTCACGCGCAGCGGCGCCAGTAGGTCGGTGTTGCAGGGCGAATCGCCGACGGCGGCGGCGACCGGCTCCGGGCCGTCGATACCCAGGGCGGCGGCATGCTCCCCCGCCAACTGGTCAAGGCGGTCGTCGATCAGATCGACCTGAACCCGCAGCGGCGGCACAAGATCGGCCATCTCGGCGACGGACGCTACCAGGGACGAATGAGCGGCGGCCAGGCTGTCGAGCCGAATCCGCAGCTCCTTGTCGAGTTTGCACGCCGCATCCCACTGGCCCTGCCAGGCCCGCTCCAGCCGGGCAAGCCGCGCGTCGTAGCGCTCGTAGACTTCGTCAACGGTCATCGAACCTCCGTACCGACGGCCAGGGAACAAAGACGGGCGGCCGGCCGTCGCTGCGTGGCCGCCCGCGCTTCCGAATCGGTGGTATCATCGACGGGGCGGCTGCTGGGCGTAGACAAACGCACTCAGCCTTCTGACCTCCTCTTGTAGGCCAGCGACGATGCCGGCCAGGCCTTCGATCCCTGCACGGAGTTCGTGGCGGCTGATCTGCGGCTCGATGAGTTCACGGTACCGCAGCTTGGCCGCGTAGACGGCAGCCGGGGTCGGACATGGTTGATGGTGGACGGCGAGGGGTGGCGACGGGCGGTGATGTGTCATGGTGCCCCAAGTGTAGCACGGCTGCGGGTCGTGTCAAGGAAAATCGGACGCAGTCTTGTAGACTTGGCGAGTGTTGCACGGCTGAAACACCAGCGGCAGCAGGGTGAATAAGTCGCCGGTGTTGCATCTAAGAAACGACCACGTTTCAGAACTGCAACGTAACAGTTTCAGAAATGCAACAGTCGTCAAGGCGTGCGGCGGCACACGCGGCTGCTCAGGGCAAAGCGGCCGTGTTACAGTTGCATTTTTGAAACGGCGA
>JBDKUU010000227.1:0-2907 GCA_039679525.1 Phycisphaerales bacterium
ACTCGCCGAGGTAGTCGATGCCGCTCCAGAGGAATTGCCCCGCGTGCTGCGGATTGTCCCGGCACGCCAGCCAGATGTCCCGGCCGTGGCCCTGTTCCGTGCCGATGATCTTGCGGCCGGGCTTGGCCTGCCACGCGGCGAGCAGCTCCTTGTCCCGGTAGTTCGTGCCGATCACGTCCAGCATGTCGGCCAGGCCGTTGTCGTAGTCGTGGCTGACGTTCGGCCGAAAGAGGGCCTGCGTCGCCGGCCGGGTCGGGTCGTTCTCGTGGCAGACCTCGACGAGGCCCTTGAGTATCCCCTTGGCCAGTTCCTCCTTCGGCGTGTCGTGAATCTCGTTGCCTACGCTCCACAGGATGACGCTCGGGTGATTGCGGTCCCGGCGGATCGTGTCGCGCTCGTCGATCTTCGACCACTCGTTGAAAAACAGATGATAGTCATAGCGGTTCTTGCCCACGGTCCAGCAGTCGAAGAATTCGTCCATGACCAGGAAGCCCATTCGGTCGCACAGATCCAGGAACTCCGGGGCGACCGGGTTGTGGGCGGTGCGAACGGCGTTGGCGCCGAACTGCCGCAGCCGCTCCAGCCGCCGCTCCCAGACTCGCAGGGGGACCGCCGCGCCGAACGCGCCGCCGTCGTGGTGGAGGCAGACGCCCTTGATCTTCAGATTGCGGCCGTTGAGCCAGAATCCGGCGTCGGCCCGGAACTCGGCCCGGCGGATGCCGAACGTCGTGACCTCGTCGTCGAGAACTTTGTCCCCGGCCATGACCCGGGTGACTGCTCTGTAGAGATGAGGCGTATCCAAATCCCAGAGCTGAGGCTTCGGCACTTCAAGATCCTGCGAGAAGTCCGCAGTGCGGCCGGTCGCGATCGTTTGGGGCGGCGTATCGGTCTCCCCAACCGGCTTCCCATCGGGTCCCATGAGCATGATTCGCAACGAGACCGGGCGATCCTCGCCGGACTCATTTTTCACCGAGGTTTGGACTCGCACCACGGCCCGGTCCTGTGCCATCTCCGGCGTGCTGACAAACGTGGCCCACGGGTCGAGATGGACGGGGTCCGTGACGATCAGCCGCACGTGGCGATAGATCCCCGCGCCGGTGTACCACCGCGAGGCGGGCTGCTGCGAGGTGTCCGCGCGGACGGCCAGGACGTTCACTTGATCGTCTCCGAAATGCAGAGCGTCCGTCAGGTCATAGCGAAGAGTCACGTATCCGTTGGGTCGTTTGCCGAGGGACCGGCCGTTGATCCAGACCTCGCTGTTGGCCATGATCCCGTCAAACTCGACAGAGACTCGCCGGCCCGCATGCTCCTTCGGCAGAACCAGGTGCTTGCGATACCAGCCCACGCCGCCGGGCAGGAACGCGCCGGCTCCGCCCGATGGGCTGTTCTGGTCGAAGGGCCCCGCAATGCTCCAATCGTGCGGGACGTCCACTGTGCGCCACGCCATGTCGTCAAACTCCGTCCGCTCGGCCCCCTGGGCGTCGGCCGCGATGAACCGCCAGTCGGCGTCCAGCGACCGCACGACCCGCACGCTCTCCGACGTCTCTGTTCGACCCGCCATGGAACCTGCGGCACAGGCCCCACCCCCAATGCCCAGCCCGCCAATCGCAGCCAGGATCGACACCCAAGCGATCGTCCGTCTCATAAACGCACTTCCCTTCAATGGGCCTGCCAAGGTCACCGCGGCATGTTCCGCGATGGACGATTATGGCAGATCCGATCGTCGGGGGCAAGAAGGCGTTCACGGACGCCGGGGCACCGGGTCGTCAGAGCCCCGGATAGGCTGGCCTCCCGTCCGGAATTGGCTTCGTTTCGCAGGATCGATCGTGAAGCGTTTCAGCCAAGGGTCGCGTCGCCGGCCCCTCTTCGTTCGTAGTGACGCCGTGAGGCGTTATCTTTTCTTCAAGAAGTTTCAAGTTTGAAGTTTCAAGTGTGAAGTCAGAGCCATCGGCGGAGACCGGCCCGTTCCCACTTGAAATTTGACACTTCACACTTGAGACTCCCTCCGCCCCGTTTTCGCCAAACGAACCCAATTCCGTCCCTGCCACGACCTCATCGACCGCAAGGCCGCTCTTCGAATTCAAAGCCAAGAGGGGAGTTTTTGCCACAGAGCCCACAGAGGGCACAGAGCCGGGAGGGCAAGAGCCGGGCGAACAGATGAGCGGCTCACAAGCCGCGGCGTTCTTCCCCTGGCCCTCTCGCTCTTCTCTGTGTCCCTCTGTGACCTCTGTGGCAACCTTTCTTACCTCTCCACCGGGTTCTGGTTCCGAACGCGCGACTTGCTCCGCATCGGCCGCCATGCGTGCTTCCCGCTCTTTCCGCAGCTCGGCCATCGTCCGGTACAGGCTGCTCTCGATCCGCCGCTCGTGGACCAACAGCCGATCGATCACCTGGGCGCGGGCGAAGTCCGTCATCACCACCTGCCCCAGGATCACCTCCTCCTCGTCCCGCTTCGGTTCTATCGGCAGCCCATGCTTGGGCCAGAGCACCACGTCGTTTGCGTTCTCGCGATAGACCGTGGCGAAGACAGCGCTTTGCAGCCGCTCGGCCCGCCGAAGCCGCCAGGCCAGGCTCACCGCCCGCTCGGCCAACATCATCTCCACCACCCCCTCCGGGTCCAGCTCCGCGAGCATCCCCTCGCGGTAGAGTTCGAACTCGGCCGGGTCCTCTCCATGAATGACCACCTGCTCGGCCAGCAGGCCATGTGTGACGGCATTCCGTGACGCCGCCGCCTTCCCCTCCGCCGTCCGCGGCCCGGTGGATTTCTGCGCATTGGCCCGATTCGCCTCGATCTGAGCAACACTCGCCATGAGGAGCCCTCCATACATGTGGGTTACTGTTGAACGAACCCTCTCGCATTGCCCACCTATCATACAGACAGGTGCCGTTCTCATCGCAGCAAACCCC
>JBDKUU010000228.1:0-10810 GCA_039679525.1 Phycisphaerales bacterium
ACCAGGGAACTCAGCGTGTCCCGCGAGATATATCCCTGGAGCGGTTGCGAAACGGGCACCAGGGCAAAGGAACCGCGTCCAAAGGCGTCGAACGTGCCGTCGAAGCCATTCGCGTAGAGGAACAGCCGCATCGGCTCGCCCGCGAAGGTCGCCTGCCCCTCCAGAAGGGCGGACGGAGTCCACATGTAGTTCATCCGGTCGCCCCCGTACGTGTCGCCGACCAGCATGATCCGGAAGAGTACCTCTTGCCCGTTCTCTTTGTGGATCGTGAAGTCCGGGGTGACGAACGCGTACGTATAGCCGCCGGTTGCGGGCCGGGATGTCGAGGACGGCGCGATTCGCTCGTCGTCAGAGAGCTTGCCGTCCGCGTTGAGGTCGAAGTACAGGGCGACGGGCTTCCTGTCCTTGAGTTCGACGATCGACCACTGCTGCGCCTTCGGCAGGGCCCCGTTGAAGACCTCGTCGTACTCCTTCACCTGCTTCTTGACCGCATCGAGAAAGGCGATGCCCTGCGCCGGGGACGCTCCGAATCCCCAGTACGAGTGATAGTTCAGCGGATCTTCCTGCCCGGTCAACGCCCGATACTTCAGGTCGAATACGATAGTCTCCGGCGGCTGGGCCGGGTCGGACGTCGAGGCGGGCCGGCCCCGGACGGGTATGGTCGCAAGACCTGCGACGATCAGAATCGCGAGCCGTGAGACGCCAACCAGCGATTTCTTCATTCCTCACCTCGTTTTCTCTTCGGCCGGCGACGCCGCACGGCCTGGTTTCGGACCGGTCTTCAGTCAGGACCGGATTGAGTGAAATCCTACCATGTCCAGTCGGAGCAGACAAGCAGGTATTGCAGAATTGACACCCCCGGAAGAACCGCTGTATAGTAGACTGTCTTTACGTACTTGATGTTCGATGGACCGAAGGAGTGACTTCTATGAATGCGGAGATTTTCAAAGCCTACGACATCCGCGGGGTATATGCGGATGATTTCAATGAGGACGACGCCTGGAAGATCGGCCAGGCGACCGCCCGATTCCTGCCCTCGCTGATCAAGGGATACGAGCGGGGGCTTCGCGAGGCCCAGTCTCTGGTGGTCAGCCGGGACATGCGGACGCACAGCGAGCCGCTGGCCCAGGGCCTGATCGAAGGCATCCGCTCGGCCGGCGTCGGCGTGATCGACATCGGGATGATCGACACGCCGCAACTGTACTTCGCGATCAACTTCCTGGGCACCTGCGGCGGCATCCAGGTCACGGCCTCGCACAACCCGGCCAAGTACAACGGCTTCAAGATCGCCGGCAAAGGGGCGATCCCGATCGGCGTCGACACGGGCCTCAAAGAGATCAAGCACATGGCCCTCCAGTTGCCCCACACCAAGGGCAATCCGACCGGGCGGCTTGAGCAGAGAGACCTCTGGGCCGACTACAAAAAGCACGTCCTGCAGTTCCTCCGTCCCAACCTCAAGAAGAGGAAGGTGGCGATCGATGCCTCCAACGGCATGGCGGGCAAGGCGATTCCTCTGCTGTTGGGCGACGTCCCGCTCGAAGTCGTTCAGATCAACTTCGAGCACACGGGCAAGTTCAAGCACGACCCGGACCCGCTGAAGGAGAAGAACCTGGCCCAGCTCAAGGCCGCGGTGCAGAAGGAAAACTGCGCCCTGGGCATCTGCTTCGACGGGGACGCGGACCGCATGATGATGGTCGACGAGAAGGGCGACACCATCCCCTGCGATCTGCTCACCGCGCTGCTGGTCCCGTACTTCCTGGAAAAGAAGGCGCGGTCCGCGATCGTGTACGACTTGCGGAGCAGCCGGGTCGTGAGCGAGGAGATCATCCGGTGCGGCGGGACGCCCCGGCGGGAGCGCGTCGGCCACTCCTACATGAAAAAGGCGATGCGCGACACGCACGCGGTCTTCGGCGGCGAGCTGTCCGGGCATTTCTATTTCGAGCAGAACTTCTACGCCGATTCGGCCGCGATCATGCTGATGCACACGCTCAACGTGATCGACGAGAAGGGCAAGCCCGTCAGCGAGCTGATCAAACCGCTGCGCCGGTATCACAGCAGCGGCGAGATCAACTTCAAGGTCGACAACAAAGAAGTGCGGATGGAAGAGCTGGCCCGCCGCTACAGCGATGGGAAGATCGATCATCTCGACGGTGTCACGGTGGACTTCAAGGACTGGTGGTTCAATTGCCGGCCCAGCAACACCGAGCCGCTGCTGCGACTGAACGTCGAGGCCAGGACGAAGGACCTGCTCGCGGAGAAGCTGCACGAGATCGAGCAGCAGCTCGGGACGCCCGAATAAAAGACATACGGACTTGCACGGACCGACACGGACGCGCACGGACACGGAGAGGATGGAGAATCGGAGCATGAGAGTGGATGGTCTTTCTCGCCGGCGTCTTGTGGCGTCGGGCGCGGCGTTGGGGCTCGCTCTGTTGACGGGCCGGCGGGGGATGGCCGCGACGACTTCGGATTCCGGCGGCGCCGGGAAGACGGGGCCCTTCCGGTACTGTCTGAACACCAGCACCATTCGCGGCCAGAAGCTGGGGTTGGAGAAAGAGATCGACACCGCCGCTGAGGCGGGCTACGACGCCATTGAGCCCTGGGTCTCGACGATCCAGGAATACGTGAAGGCCGGCGGCAAGCTCGCGGACATCCGCAAACGGGTTGAAGATCGCGGCCTGACCGTCGAGGGGGCGATCTCGTTCACCCAATGGATCGTGGACGACGACGCCAGGCGGGTCGAGGGCGTCGAGCAGATGAAACGCGAGATGGACCTCCTGGCCCAGATCGGCGGCAAGCGAATCGCCGCTCCGCCGGTCGGCGCCAATGGAAACGACGCGTCCATCCTCGATCTGATGAAAGTCGCCGAGCGGTACAGGGCCATCCTGGAGGCGGGCGACAGGGCGGGCGTCACGCCCATCCTGGAGTTGTGGGGTCCGTCGAAGAACCTCCATCGGCTCGGCCAGTGCATGTTCGTGATCGTCGAGAGCGGACATCCCAAGGCGTGCCTGCTGGGCGACGTGTACCACATCTACAAGGGCGGCTCGGATTTCACGGGCCTCAAGGCGATCAGCGCCGCGGCCCTGCCTGTATTGCACATGAACGACTACCCGGCCGATCCGCCGCGGGAGAAGATCTCCGACCGCGACCGCGTCATGCCCGGCGACGGCGTCGCTCCGCTGCCGCAGATTCTCGGTTATCTTCGAGGCAACGGCAGCCGTGCGGTGCTTTCGCTGGAGCTGTTCAGCCAGGCGTATTGGGAGAAGGACCCGCTGGAGGTCGCGAAGAGCGGCCTGGCGAAGATGAAGGCGGCAGGGGAGAAATCGCTCGGCACGACATAGAAACATCGACCATCCTGCAAGTGGACGTGAGCGGACGGCGTTCTGAAACGGACGCACCAGAAGGGAGAGCATATGGCAGTCCATGCATGTCTCATGGCGTTCATCGCCGCGATGTCCTTGGGCGGGGCCTCCGACGCCTCGCTGGAGATCGATGGACTTTCGCTGATCGCGGGCGATCCGGTCCTTGCGGACGTCAACCAGCTCGAGGTGGTCCTGGCCACCCGGGAGAATCCCGGCGTAGAGCAATTGATCGACGTGGTGAAGCTCAAAGCCCAGGTCTGGCAGAAGCTTCGCGACGCCGGCGTCAGGCCCTTGGAGGAGAACTCCGAGTCCACTCAGAGGCTGCTCGTGCACGTCGAAGGCATCGAGATGCCGGACTGCGGGAAGTACGTCTATCGCGTCCAGACGGCTCTGTGCCGGCTTGTGATCGTGCCCGGCCAGGAGAATCGACGAGTCCAGGTGGAAGTCTGGCGGGTCAGGCCGGTGTTGGCGGCCGCGGACAAGGCCCAGGCGGGCGGTGCGATTTGCGCCGCCGTGCTGAGTCAGGCGGAGTTCTTCACGGCCGCCCGGAAGGCCGCCCGCAGCCTGCCGGACGCGACGAAGAACGCGGCAAAAGACCCGCTCGTCAAGAGTGTGGTCAACCAGATGACTCCGCAGGCCGCCGGATCGGAGTCGGCCTATCCATTCGTCGCATCCAAGAGTGGCAACGTATTCCATCGGTCGGACTGCCGATGGGCCCAGAACATCTCCGGCGACAATCGGATTGGCTACAAGACCCGCGAAGAGGCCATCCAGGCCGGCAAGCGTCCGTGCAAGTCGTGCAAGCCATAGGGGGTCAGGTCTGCGATCGCGCCGTATCTGCAAGAGAACCGGTACGCGCAGAATCGCGGGCAACCCGTTTGCAGTGTGCCCGTCAGGGCATATCCTCTCTTCTTGGCGTTGTGCGTGAACCGAGAGAAGATAACGCCTTACGGCGTCACTACGAACAAAGCCCGCCAGCTTGGTCTGAATGCCCGTCGGTCGTGTAGACTCCGGATGCCCGGGAATCTGCACAGACGCATCGCCCCCGAATTTGTCTCGAATTTCGTGTTTTTGGCCCCCCGATTCTGTTACACTCTCGCCGTCTTTTCGTATCAAGTCGAGTACTCTCGATAGGTGTGTATGATCATCGACATCGATTTCACGGTTCTGCCGGGTGGGGCCAGGCGGTTTCAGTTGATCGCGTGCAAGGTGCTGCAGCGCGAGGCGTATTTCTGCGCCGCCCGGACGAAGAACGTCGTGGACGTCGTCCTGATGCCGCAGGGCCTGCACAATGAGCCCGACAAGCTCCGCAGCGAGGTGCAAAAGGCTCTCGAACGCACGCACGACATCCAGAACCGGCCGTACGACGCCACGCTCCTGGGCTACGGCCTGTGCAGCAACGGCGTCGTCGGGCTATCGAGCGAAATCCCCATCGTCGTCCCCCGGGCCCACGACTGCATCACCGTCCTGCTGGGCTCCAAGGAACGCTACCAGGAGTATTTCGACAGCCATCGCGGCGTCTACTGGTACAGCCCCGGCTGGATCGAATCGGGCAAGCAGCCGGGCAAGGAGCGCTACGAGAAATTGCTCGAAGAGTACACCCGCCGGTACGGCCCGGACAACGCCCAGTACCTCCTGGAAGTCGAGCAGACCTGGATGAAGGAGTACGAGTGGGCGACCTACGTCGACTGGGGCCTGAGCGAGTCGGCGGACTACAAGGCCTTCACGAAAGAGTGTGCGGATTTCCTCCACTGGAACACCGAGGAACTGGCGGGCGATTCGGGCCTCATGCAGCGGTTCGTCGACGGCCTCTGGAGCGAGGAGGAATTCCTGGTCGTCCCGCCGGGACAGCGGATCGCGGAGGACGTCACGAATAAGGGGATCATCAGAGCCCAATGATTATCCTGACCCTTCGAGAACAGATCTCCTTGGTCCTCTTTGCCGCGGCGCTTTTCGTCATCTGCGGCTCTGAGATCGTCGTGCTGGCCCGCTCGATCCATCGCATCTCCCGCGGGTATTCCGCCCGGCGGATTCTACTGGCCAGGCCGGCGATCGCGATCCACCTCCTGGTGCTCGCGGTGTTCGGCTGCTTTCTCTACGCCCGGTTCATCGAGCCCCGCTGGATCGACGTGCACGCGATCGCCCTGCGGACCCCGAAGCTCAAGACCGCGAACTTTCGCATCGTGCAGATCTCCGACCTGCACTGCGACGCGAAGGCCGGCAACGAAGACCGGGCCGTCGAGATCATCAACGGCCTCAAGCCGGACATCGTCGTCGCCACGGGCGACTATCTCAACCACGCCGCGGGTCTGCCTCGCCTGCGCCAGATGCTGTCGCGGCTCGAAGCCCCGCTCGGCAAGTTCGCCGTGACGGGCAACTTCGAGGTCCGTCACTGGCCGAAACTGGACGTGCTGGCGGACAGCGGCTTTCGCGTGCTCGATCGCGAGACGGTCCTGGTGAGCAAGGGCGAGGACGCCATCGCGATCACCGGCATGGGCTACGTCCGCGCGGACGCTCCGAGAGAGCCGATCCAGGGCTTCTCCGAGGATCGGTTCGACGTCTTTCTCTTCCATACGCCCGACCTGGTCGAGGACCTCGCCCATTGCGGCGTCGACCTGTATCTCTGCGGGCACACGCACGGCGGGCAGATTTGTCTGCCCTGGTACGGGGCCGTGATCACCTTCTCGAAGTTCGGCAAGAAATACGAGTCCGGCATGCACCGGGTCGGCGACGCCGTGCTCTACGTCAATCGAGGGCTCGGCATGGAGCCTCGTCCCGCGCCGCAGATGCGATTTCTCGCCCGGCCGCAGATCGTGGTCGTCGATGTCCGGCCGGAGTGAGGATCGTCGTCATGCTGGAATTCTGTTCGCAAGTGCATATGTGCTCGATTCTCCTGATCGCCGTCGGTCTGGCGATGGACGCGTTCGCGGTCTCCGTCGTCACGGGCAGCGTCTACAAGGACCTTCACGTCAAGCACGCGCTTCGCATGGCTCTGTCGTTCGGGGGCTTTCAGGCCGTGATGCCGCTGATCGGCTTCCTGGCCGGCCTGGGCCTCAAGAACTACATCACCCACGTGGACCACTGGGTCGCTTTCGGCCTGCTGGTCTTCGTCGGGGGCAAGATGGTCTATGAGGCGTTTCAGATCGAGTCGGCCGAGAAGAACCGCGACCCGTCCAACCTGTTGATCCTGCTGGCCCTGTCCGTCGCGACGAGCATCGATGCGCTGGCCGTCGGCATCACGCTTTCCCTCCTGACGTCGGCCATCTGCCTGGCCGTGACGCTCATTGGCCTGATCACGTTCGGCCTGTCCTTCGCGGGGGTCTACCTCGGCAAGCGGTTCGGGCATTTCTTCGAGAGCCGAATCGAGGTCGTCGGCGGCCTGATCCTCATCGGCATCGGCATCAAGATCCTGATCCAGCATCTGATGGGCGGGTGACGTCCCCCAAGAATCATCGAAATACTCGCGAAAAGGGCGGTTTGGGATCGAGTGGGCCCGGCTGGGACTCATAATCCGCGGTCGCCCGGTCGTCGTGTTTCCTCTATCCCCAAAAAGAATCATGTTGGGCTCCCTATTGACCGATAATCCGATATTGCGGTAGACTATGTAGCTGAGTCGGTGTCATGGCGGTTCAGTGAGGTGGGAAGTGTCATGCACGAATCAATCGGAACGGGCGCCTATCGATGCTGCCGGGGGGCAGCCAATCCCTATTGATTTTCTGAAGGAGGTTGATCATGCGCAGAAATCTGGTGTGTCTACTGACTGTGGCCTGCATTCTGGGCTTAACGTCCCTGGCCCGCGCCGACATGATCGGCTGGTGGACCCTCGATGACGGGACCGGCACGGTCGCCAAGGATTCCAGCGGCAACGGGACCGACGGCAACTTCTCCGGCACGCCCGTGTGGGTGACCGGCCGGCTGGGCGGCGCCCTGCGGTTCGACGGCAACTCCTATGTGGACTGCGGCAACAGCACCAAGCTGCAGGTGGCCGGGCCGATCACGATCGCCTGCTGGGTGAACCCCTCGGTTCTGAGCGGCGATCAGGGCTTCGCCGGCAGGACGGCGGAATACGCCTTCAAGGCCAGCGGCACGAGCCTGCGATTCACCACGCCGGGCGTCCTCGACCACACCAGCTCGAAATCGACCCTGGTGACCGGCACGTGGCAGCACGTCGCGGCGACGTTCAACCCGGGCAAGGCCAACGACGGCCTGATCTTCTACATCAACGGCGTGGAGACCGACCGGATGACCGCCTCGGCCATGAATGCCGGGACAGGGCCGTTCCAGATCGGCAGCAATCAGTGGAGCGAGACGTTCGAGGGCATGATCGACGATGTCCAGGTCTACAACGAGATTCTGCCGGCCGCCGAGATCGCCAAGTTGATGAAGGGGCGGAACATCGGCGCCGCCAGCGCCCCGATTCCCGCGGAGAAGGCGGTGGACGTGGCTCGCGACGTGACGCTGAGCTGGACCGCCGGCCCGTTCGCCGCCACCCACGATGTCTACGTCGGCACGACGTTCGCCGATGTGAACGGCGCGAGCCGGACGAGTCCGAGCGGCGTGCTCGTCAGCCAGGGACAGGCCGAAGCCGCATACAAGTCGGCGACTCCGTTCGAGTACGGCCAGACCTACTACTGGCGAATCGACGAGGTCAATGCGGCCCCCGACAGCACGATCTTCAAAGGGGCGGTCTGGAGCTTCACGGCCGAGACGTTCGGCTATCCGATCAAGAACGTGACCGCCACCGCCTCCAGCCAGAGCCGCGCGGACGCCGGGCCGGAGAACACGGTCAACGGCTCGGGCCTGAACGCCGACGACCAGCACTCCATCGAGCTGGCGACCATGTGGATGAGCGCCAATACCAAGCCTCACTGGATTCAGTACGAGTTCGACAAGGCCTACAAGCTCGGCGAGCTGTGGGTTTGGAACGCCAACCAGATGGTCGAGCCCTTCGTCGGCTTCGGAGCCAAGAGCGTCACGATCGAGTACTCCACCGATGGCCAGACCTGGGCCACGCTCGAAGGCGCGCCGGAGTTTGCCCGCGCCACCGGGGCTGCGACCTACACGGCCAATACCGTCGTCGATTTCGGCGGCGCGACGGCCAAGTTCGTCAAGCTGTCCATCAACAGCAACTGGGGCGGGATCGCGCAGCAGGTGAGCCTGAGCGAGGTCCGGTTCCATTACGTGCCGGTGCAGGCCCGCGAGCCGCAGCCGGCCGACGGCGCCGCCGACGTGGCCCTGACCGCCTCGATGAATTGGCGGCCCGGCCGCGAAGCGACCTCGCACAAGGTGTTCTTCGGAACCGACAGCAACGCGGTCGCCGCGGGCACCGCTTCGGCCAGCACCGTGACCGACCACAGCTACACCCCGGCTGCAATGACCTTCGGTGCGAAATACTTCTGGAAGGTCGATGAAGTCGGCGATGCCGGCACGTACGCAGGAGACGTCTGGAGCTTCACCGCCCAGGAGTTCGCTCCTCTCGATGATTTCGAAGGCTACACCGACGACGAGGGCAGCCGGATCTACGAAGCCTGGTTCGACGGCATCGCGGACACCGTCTATGGCGGCTCGACCGTCGGCTACATGCAGGCCCCGTTTGCCGAGCAAGTGATCGTTCATGCCGGCAAGCAATCGATGCCCCTGGCCTACGACAACACCAAGGCCCCGTTCTTCAGCGAGGCCGTGAAGGAGTTCGAGACGCCGCAGAATTGCACCGGCTCGGGCGCTGCGGAAGTCTGCGTGTGGACCCGCGGCTACCCGGCGGTGCCCACCGCGGCCGTCACCGAGACCGGCGGCAAGATCAGCCTGACCACCGCCGGCGGGGACATCTGGAACACCTGCGACGATTTCACCTACATCTATAAGACCCTCAACGGCGACGGCGCGATGGTCGCCCGCGTGACCAGCGTCGGCGACGGCACCAGCACCTGGGCCAAGGGCGGCGTGATGATCCGCGACGCCATCAGCGGCGGGTCGAAACACGCCATGATGGTCATCACCGCCGGCGGCGGAAACGGCGCCAGCTTCCAGTATCGCTCGGCCGCCGACGGAGCGTCGGGCAACACCGACAGCACGCCGGTCGTGGCGGCCCCGTACTGGGTCAAGCTCGAACGGTCCGGCGACATCTTCACCGGCTCCGTCTCCAGCGACGGCAAGACCTGGACCCAGACCGGCACTACGACCCTGCCGATGGATGACCCCGTCCTCATCGGCCTGGCCGCTTCGTCCGGCGTGGTCGACGTGGCCCGGACCTTCCAGTTCGAGAGCGTCACCGGGACCGGCAGTATCACCGGCTCGTGGGTGCAGAGCGATATCGACGTGGCCCAGTACAACGACGCCTCGCCGATGTACCTGACGATCACCGACAGCGCCGGCAAGAGCGCCACGGTCGTCAGCGACACCGCCGCCACGGCGGCCGCCTGGACTCGCTGGGCGATCCCGATGAGCAGCTTCAACGGCGTGAGCTTCTCGAAGGTCAAGAAGCTCACGATCGGCGTCGGCGCCAAAGGCGCGACCACCGGCGGCTCCGGCACGGTGTTCATCGACGACATCGGCTTCGGCCGCTCGGCTCAGTAGTCCGAATCGTCTCGCAAACGCAGCACGTTGGGGCCCGTCTCCGCAAAGGGACGGGCCCTTTGTGTTTGTCGGTGCGCCCTGTTTGGAGTTCCGCGTTTTGCGCGGGTTCGAGGAGTCTTCCGGCGTACGCCGGCTCCCATCGACGGAACTCCAGGATATAGAGGTCTGCCGGACTGTTGGACCCGCGTAAACGCGGAACTCCAAGCGGGGAGACTGGCGTCGCTCTGCTCCTTTATCCTTTGCACGTCCATCGGGCTGAGGCTACAATCAGTCCGCGTATCGAACGTGACCTCTCGGAGGCCGTGGTCGCCTGCATCGAGGAGAACGAACGCGATCGTGATCGAGGAATGGGAGGACCGATTCTTATGAAGCCGAGCCTGATCGCTGTGACTGTCGTCCTGTCGCTCCTGCGTCTTTCGCCAGCCGTGGCGCGTGCCGACGCGTTGGAGCGGGGCTTTCGCGAGCCGCCCGCGGAGGCTCGTCCGTGGGTGTACTGGTTCTGGCTCAACGGCAACATCACCCGCGAGGGCGTCACGGCCGACCTCGAAGCGATGAAACGCGTCGGCATCGGCGGCGTGCTCATCATGGAAGTGGACCAGGGAGCGCCCGTGGGTCCGGTGGACTTCATGGGCGAGCGGTGGCGCGAGCTGTTCGAGCACGTGCACGCGGAGGCGAAACGCCTGGGCCTCGAAGTGAACATGAACAACGACGCCGGCTGGAACGGCAGCGGCGGCCCCTGGATCAAGCCCGAGCAATCCATGCAGGAAGTCGTCTGGACGGAGACGGAGGTCCCCGGCGGGCAGCGTTTCGAGGGGCAACTCGCCAAGCCGCAGGCCACGGCCGATTTCTACCGGGACATTGTCGTGCTCGCATTC
>JBDKUU010000229.1:0-6112 GCA_039679525.1 Phycisphaerales bacterium
GGACCTCGAACAGGCCGTGCGGTACTCGCTGGGACAGACCCGGATTGAGCAATCCCTGCTGCGATCGTTCTTCCAGCATGCTCAACTCAGACTGTGAGACATTCATTTGGCTATTCAAAGATCAATAGGAACGTCGCCGGGGGGACTCTCATTGCGGGCTTTGAAGCATCGGACTCCGGAATGATCCGGGCCTATCCTCGATCACACTCCTGGAACTGTGCGCTTGTCGCTTTGAACCTCCGGTACGGTTGGGTAGAATAGCTGTACCGTCACGGGGGATAGGGCAACGCAGAAGTGCGACCCGAGCACCGCGGCGGCGCCATACGGCAAGGGCCGGCGCCCCTGCTGGCGCCGGCCCTTTGTGCAATCGTGAACCATGCTGGAGGCCCCAAGCGATAAACTTCCGCCTCGCCAGAGGCGGTCTTTCTGCATCGTTGATAGTGGAGAGGACGCATAGGATGTCGCGTGCGGCCTTGGCGCGTATAAACGGGAGGATAAGGGGGAGGAAAAGGGGACATTCTACTTTTCCGGCATTCGCCCGCGAGAATAGCGGTATCTGGAAAGTAGAATGCCCCTTCGTCAATTCCAGACCAACCGTGGTCCGTCTCCTGGCTCAATCCTCTCGAAGAGTATACGGCAGCTCCTGAACGAGCACCGAATCCCTTCTGCTGGCGGGCACGACGGAGCCGTACACCTGAGGAGGCGTCTGCGGGGGCTTTCCGGCGCCGGCCGGGCCGGAGGCGATCGTGTAGATATTGTCTCCGTCTACGCCGCAGGCGGCACGCGTCCCGAACGCCACGTGGCCGTCTATGAATAGGACGTTCTGGCCCTCCCGCTGATGGGCGTCGGAGTTGCCAAGCCGCACTCGCTCGACGTCTGCGTCCGAGTTCGCCTCCATGAATCTCGCCCAGCCGAGCTTCGGATCGTTGACGCGATCGGGATCGATCCACGGATTGCGGTCCGCCAGGACGGCCATGCCGGCGGCATGAGCCGATGTCAGGATGTGCTTTCTGTCGAACGGCGCGTGGTATGCGTAGCTGCAGTGGCGGCTCGGATTGTTGAAGTCGTCGTATCGGCCGCCGAAGTCCCAGGCGTCGATGAACTCGAGATTCTTCGGCAGTTCCTCTTTCGCATCGGCAAGCGTGAAAACCCGTGTCAGCGGCTCGCTGGGACACGCGAAGTCCGGCGTATGGGCTTCGGCGTATTTCACGAGCAAGTAAAGACTTGCGGTGACGGTGTTCTTGCCGCCGCGACCATCCGGGGCCATTCCGAAAGCCTGGCCACGAGTCGGGGCCATCCAGTTGGGGATCTTCGGCGCCCACACGCTTTCCCGCCCGCCGGCCACCGGGAACTCATCCTCGTAGTCGTTGGCGTAGACGGAAATTGCTTTCGCCAGCGTAGCCAGATTCCGGCTGCACGTCTGGCGGAACGCCGCTTCCGTGTTCATGTTGCTGACCGCCCCCGCCGTCATCAGGACCAGAACGGCGCACAGCGAGAGCACGACGAGGTCCCACTTCGAATGCATTCCTCTCATGAAAAGACTCCTTCGCTTCCTGGGTTCCGCACGATCTCTCATTCCTCGGGGGCTTGGATCGCGATGTCTCCGAGGTCACGCTTCTGATCCGGGGCAAGGTCGTCGATCCGCACACGGAGCGGACCGGCCGCCTTATCCGGACGCTCGACAATAAGATTCAAGGGAAGGCCAACAGGTACATCTTCGAAGAGGAACTGGCCCTGCGCATCGGTCTTCGCCCGCCTCCCGTCCGGCCAGTTCTGCCCGGCAGCCTCCATAGGATAGGGACACAATCCCACGTTGACGCCGGCCAAAGGCTCTCCCGCATGGTTCACCACGCGGCCTCCCACTGTGCACGTCCAGTCCAGGATGATCGTAAGATAGGCAGGCGACCCCGCTCTTGTCCAGCGGAACAAGCAGGCATTGGCTCCCAAAAACCTGTGGGCATAGCCCACCTGTTCCACGTGAGGATCGCCGGCGGGCGCCATCATGACGAAGTAACCATTCCGGTCAGCAGACACATTCACCGCTCCAATGTGAACACATCCCTCTGAAGCGGACCGGCCGTTGGCGTAGAAGAGCCGACCCGCCACGACAGCCGAAGAGGGATTCCGCTGCTCCTCTCGCCGACGAATCGCTTCCACGGCGTCTCTGAGGACTTCGGCGATCGGCGAATCCTGCCGGAGGTCGGCGTGCTTGAGCAAGGCGGGGATGGAGGACAGATCGCCAATATCTCCGAGGCAAGTCGCCACGAGCGGAAGGCTCGCATTCTCGCTCTTATCCAGGAGGTCCACCAGGCATCTGCGATCGCCCGCGGCACGGCAGCTTTCAATCAGTTGTTCCTTCGACAGGGTCTCCGTGCGGAGATCGCCCCAGACCACCTCGCAGGGCTGACAGGGATCGCTCCAGTACATCAGGACCTGATTGGCGTCCTTGGTGGTCACTCGGTTGCCGTAGTAGGCGGAATCAAGATCATGCCCGACAGCACTGGCGAAATGGCTCACGGCGCTCTCGATGATCCCGTATCCATACCTGCCGCTGGGCGGGGACTTCGTCCGGATGGCCTCCTCCACCTGTGTTCGCCCGCCGAGTTCGCGGTCCACGTCGCTCTTGTTCAGGTAGCTTGGGTACTTCCCGCCTGTGAGTTCGGCGAACAATCGCAGGCCCTTGATCCCGAGAGGCGTATAATCCGCCGGGATGACAGGTTTGAAGAAGTCCGGCGGAAACTCCACGTCGTACTGGAATCCGTCCTGGCGAATCTCGTAAGAAATGCCGGTGTTTTTGGTCCTGCACAATACCTGGACGATCGCCGGTAATTGGGTCTCACTATCGAACCAGGTTTCCTGGCGCCAGTCCTCGATACCATCGGCTTCCAGATATGGATCGGATGCCCGGCGGCTCGCAATCCCGATAAGGACGCGACCGTCAACCGTCTTGGTCCCCAGCTCAACGTAGTTCCCTTTCTCAAGAAGTCGTAGCGACATTTCGCGCGGAGTCCCTCTGGTAAACGGTTCAATGGCTCGCCGCCGATGGACTTCTTTGGTGGCCGGATAGAGGGTGACGATCTCGCTACTGTCATACAGCACGTAGCAGGTGCTGGCGGACTGGCGTTCATCCGCTACATGGTACTCGGTACGAATGCCCTGGTCCGCTGAGATATGCCAGGTTTCCGCCATCTTGACAGTAACCCTGGGCGCCTCCGCGTCACCGGCTCTCTCGATCACCGTGCGTTGATAGCTGTAGTTGCTGATCTTTCGCGTGTTCTCGAGGGCCCGGGCCCAGACGTTGCTGCCGTCCCCATTGAAGAGCGGGACTCCGATGAGAACGGCAAGGAGCACCACCGCGGCAACCGCCACGCTCGCGATTCGGCTTCGTATCGTTCTCTTGCCCCCACGCATCGAGACGACTCTCGGCTGCGAATCCGCCAACGCGTCGATGCGTTCGTCCAGACGACTGCTGGGCTGCGCCTCCAGATGCTCGATCAGCTTGCCGATATGCTCCGGTCTCATGGATCGCCCCCTAACAAAGACCGCAACTTGTCCAAACCATAGCGATACCGCGCCTGAACCGTGCTGACGGACACGCTCTGACAGGCGGCGATCGCCTTGAACCGCATGCCGCCATAGTGGCGAAGGAGGACGGCTTCCCGCTGCTCGTAGGGCAACTGCTCCAGGGCCGCAGGCAGTCGCTCGCAGAGTTCGGCGTCTGCGATCCGACCGTCCGGGGGAGGGTTCACCCGCAGACCGTCGCCATTGGCGTCGGCCTGGGAAACGTCCTTGCCCCGCCGGGAGCGGTTCGCATTCCGGGCGGTGTTCGCCACGGCTCGCAGCAAGTAGCCGCGGAGATTGCTGGTGATCCGAATCGCCGTGCCATTCTGCGCGAGCCGGGCGAAGACCTCGTGGACGACGTCCTCGGCCTGGCTCTTGTCGAAGAGCAGCGAGGTCGCCAGCGTAACCAGGTCCACCCGGTACCGGGCGTAGATCCCCCGCAGGGCTTGCGGATCGCCCCGGTTGAACCGCCATATGAGCGTCTTGTCCTGCCACAAAGAGTCGGCCAACTCAGTTCTCCCATCAGAGAGCCGTTTCTCACTACAAGACACACAGCCGGCGGTTTTGACGCATCAAAAAAGGGACATTCTGCTTTTTCGCCGGGCGATGACGTCGCCCATTGTACGAGCAGTTGCTCCGTTCTCGCAAGATTGCCGCATGGAGAGGCGGTAGGCTGTAGGCTGGAGGCTGGAGGCCGGAGGCTGGAGACTGTAGGCTGGAGGGGTCCCTGTCGCCTACAGCCTACGGCCTCCAGCCTCTCTCGGTCAGATGGAGTTCACCGTGACCAGTTTGCCCTGGGCGCGGAGCCGCTTGGCCAGCAGCGGGACGATGGCTTCGCGTTTGATGATTCCCTGCTGGCGGAAGCCCATCGAGTCATTGGCGGGGTTGGCGCCGCGGCCGAGGATGAAGTTGACCCGGTCGGCCTGGGCCAAGAGATCCGCCAGTTCCGTGACCGGATTGGTCTCTTCGAATTCCTCTTCCGGCACGTCGAGAATGTTGCAGAGCTGGTTGAGCGTGACGGCCCCCTCGGTGACCAGGTCGATGCCTTCAAGAGCGTACTTCGGCGGCGCGATCAGGCTGGTGGGCTGGCGATCGATCGCTAGCTGACGGCCGGTGACTCGGGCTACGATGGCCGCGGTGGTCGCTCCGCAGACGACCTTGGGGCCGTCCAGGGCCAGGAAGCGGTTGACCACGTCGGCGTCGAGTCGCTTGTCGGCGGGCGGACCCGTCAGAATGTGCAGCATCCGGCCGGGCCGGCACTGGGCCGCGACCACCGTCATGTCGTCCCGCGAAACGCCCCCGTCCAGACGCATCGCCTCCTGCTGGATCGCTTCCGGGATGTCGCTCATGCGGTAGCCCGCCGCGAGAAGCCGGCTGGCGTGTGCGGCCGCCCCTTCGCTCGTCCAGCCCTGCATCGATCCATTGCCGATGCCCGCCTGCGTGATTCCGTCGCTGAACAGGAGCACGCCCTCGCCCGGCTCCAGGAAACAACTGGACTGCTGGGCGACCGCGTCGTCGATCAGGAGCGGCCGCTGGGGCAGAACGTCGGCATGATCGCGGCTTACGAGCACCGACGCCGGCGCGTCGTATGTCAGGATGGTCACCTCGCCGTCGTTGAGGATTCGCATGAGGATCACGGCGGCGTAGGGCTTGGCCGGGTCGCGCCACTTGTCCACCGTCGCGATCACGCTGGCGAACGTGCGGCGCAGTGAGAACCCGTCGCGCAGCATCTTTTGCATTCGCGACACGTGCAGCGTCGCGGCGATGTGGGCCTTGATGCCCGAGCCGATCCCGTCGCACAGGATGACGTCGGTGCACATGTCGTTTCGCCGCTGGGCGACGACGTCGCCGCACGGGCCGTCGACGTGCTTGGCCGCCTGATGGCTCGTTATGTCGATGTGTAAGTATCTTTGAGCCATGAATTCTTCCGGTCGTCGCCGCCGGTGGGGTTCTCCTGGGCCACTTTGACGAGATTCTCGAGCAGCTTCTCGCCCTCGGCGGTGCTCTCGCCGAGGAACTGGGCGATCTTGCCGGCGATCTCGATCTGGTGCGTCAGCAGGTCGCGGGCCTGCTGGACGGTGCGGGCCCGCAGGACGTCGAGCTGTTTCTTGTTCAAGAGGCTGCTGGTCAGATTCACGAAGACGCCGACGTACTGCTTCACGTCACGAAGGGCGTAGACGATCTGGTGGCAGACGAGACTGTATTTCGTGTGCTCGACCGTCACCTCTGTCAGATCGGCCTTGCCCGCCGCGATCTGCTCGAACGGCTCGGGGTCGATCAGGTACGAGATCGACTTGCCGTACACAGCTTCGGAGCACATGAACAGCCGCTTGAACGACGGGTTCACGTGCAGGATGTTCAGGTGCTCGTCGAGGATCACGATGCCGTTGGGGCTGGTCTCGATGATGCGGTCCGTCCGCTGCTCGGCCAGCCGACGCATGTACGGCACGCACATCTCGGGCTCGGCCATGTTGCGAATCACCGCGATCGCCTGCTCCCGGCACGAAGAGTATCCGCACGCGCCGCAGTTGAGTTGGTCTTCGGGGTTCTC
>JBDKUU010000230.1:0-1735 GCA_039679525.1 Phycisphaerales bacterium
TCATCGAAAAGAACCATCGGGTAGTGGTATCCCCTTCGGTGATTCCGGGCTTGCTCCAGAGCGTTACGATTGTTCCAGGCCGGATCAGATGGGTCCCGAACGGCTGCTCGCAGAGGTTCGTCGCAGCAACGTACACATTGTCGTCGGTGTCGAACACGGCGGGCAACGCTTCGTCCGGGTCTTCCCCGTCCTGAATCGTGGATACGCTGACCGAACACCCTGTTTCTGACGCCACCGAAAGCTCTGTGAGGTTCTGCCCCTGCAGGTGATCCGCGGCGGTGATCCTGTACGTGTGCGCCGACGTGCCTTCGCTCACCAACAGGTCGCCGGGCTCGACATTCGACAGTGCCTCAAGTGCCGACTGTATCGAGGCTGCCGACTCCACCGTAATCGCCGCGGTTGTCTGCCCGTCATATGTCAGCGTAAACTCGTCTTCCTCCTCGACCGAAAATCCGCTTACCGTGAGTTCCCAAATCTCACTGATGATCAGCCCATCGCTTACGATGTCCGCGAGCTTGACCCAGTACATGGGCCCGGCTGTGTTGCCGAGTGAGTACGGGCCGGCCGTGACGATCTCCCCCGTGATGACCGACAGATTGCTCCCGGCGCCCCCGGGAAACACTACCGTTCCCAACCCATCCGAGACATACGTTCCGCCGGAGACGTGGCGAGCGGCCATTCGCGCCACGCCGTTGTAGTGCGCGGCACTGAGGCGGTCCCCCTTGTTCATCTCTCTGACGTGTTGGAGGAATGGGATCATGGTAGAAGGTCCGCAAAGCTCGCCGCGGCCGGGAAGTTGTACGCCGCCCCACTGCGCAACACGATGCTGTCATAGCCCCCCAGTGTTGCACGCCAGTATTTGCGCCAAGTCTCCTCCCTGTAGGCAAACGCCATATCCACGTCGAATCGCACGTTCCCTTGTGGGTCGCGAGTCGGAGTAATGACCGGGGGTTGAAACAGCATGGTGTAGGCCGCGAACGTCCAGCCCGGGATGTCTATTGGGCTGAAGCTCGCACTGTTGCATTTGTAGATGCAAGTCGTGAAGGCCGCCGGCACGGTCAACAGGTAGTGCCGGGACAGGCTGTACTTCATGCGAAATTGCGTCATGATCGGTGCTTCATCTTGAAGCAGCGGCGTGCCGTCCGAAGCCCACTTAAACAACGTGTAGTCTAGCCTGATCGCGTCCATCGTCGGCTCGAATCGCTCGCTATATGCGCAGGTCTGATCGTAATGCTTCGTGAGACTCAACCCGACGGGATATGGACGCGGATCATCGGGACCGGGAGTCGCATAGGTGACGTCGAACGTAACGTACTGATAGAGCCGTCGCGTGGCGTCCTCCGGGTTTGCCCCCGCGTCTCCCAGGCAGTCCGTTGCCTGAATTCCCATCGCGTACGCGCCCCAATAGACATCGAACGGCCAGATGGGCGGAGGCCATCCGAGGAAATACGCCTGCACGTCAAAGCGATCGTCCCACGCGCACTTGATGTGCCGAACGGCCTGCATACCCTTGCGGGTGCATGACCAGGTGGGAGGTGATTGATCGTCGTACAAGACTGCCATAATTACGGTCCGAAGGTCGCCCCGCCGCCGGCGGCCAGCTTGTCCAAAGACTTTTCCATCCGTTCAAGATGTCCGGATGTCTTCCCGTGGTAGTTCAAAGCCGCGCGCTCCATCGCAGCGATGTCCGCAGTATTCCTTGCGGTCTCGGCACTTGGATCGACTGTCGCCGCCG
>JBDKUU010000231.1:0-2466 GCA_039679525.1 Phycisphaerales bacterium
GCGACGTCCGCCACCGAGACCAGCAGCGGCTCATCGTTGGGTTGATCGATCCACAACTGCTGACCGATTTCCACGTCCATGCCGGCCGGGAGGCTCTCTTTGGTGATCTCCTGAACCAGATCCTCTCGTCGCGGTCCGAAAGCCTCTTCGGACGCGATGTACACGGTCTTGGTCTCGCCGGATTCCATCCCCGCGACCGCCTCCTCGATCTGGGGCAGCACTTCGCTGCTGCCCAGCGTGAATTCCAGAGGTTCACTCATCTCGCTGGTCGCGAAGACGGTTCCGTCATCCAGTCTGCCCGTGAAATGTACGCGTACATGGTCGCCGGTTCTTGCCTGTGCCATGATGTTGTCCTTTCTCCTGTCGAATTCGTTGCTTCGGCTGTCGATCCATCATTCGGGGCATTCGCAGCGGGTCGTCGCTTCTCGGTTGCCCCACACAGGCATACGATGTTTGGAGAATGGGCCGGAACCGGGAAAACCCGGCAAAGACACAAGGGGAATCCCTCGGCTGAACACCGAGTTCGAATACGAGGGTCGCTCAGGGTGAGAACCCTCTACGTAGGCGATCTTGTCAGAGGGGGGGGCTGTGCGAGCATATCGTGCCATTGCTTCTCGATCGCGTCGAGGGAATGGTCATCGATTTGAGCGAGGCGGTCGACTCCGGGACGAGCCGGACACGCGCGTTGGAGCCTTTGCCGAGGAACCGGCAGATCTCGTCGAATCCTCCGTCCTTCTGTTGAACGATCTGCTCGATTTCGCGCGAGACTGTGGAGTCTCTGGCGCAGTAGATGCGCAAAAGAAAACCCTCCGTGTCACACCAGAGGGTTGTAGACATTCGATGGGTACTGAGAGCAGAGTAGGGATGGGCCTACTTCTGAGGAGCCTTCTTGTGAGTCGGTTCTTCGGCCTTTACCTCATGCTCGGTGTTGCTGCCGGGCTGAACCTCTCCGTCGGGCTTCTGGGCCTTTTCCCGCTGGATGGCGTCGTAGATCTCTCGACGATGCACCGGGATATGCTTGGGCGCCGTGATCCCCAGCCGCACCTTGTCGCCTCGCACGTCGACAATGGTGATTTCGACTTCGTCGCCGATCATGATGGACTCATCTTTTTGTCTGCTCAGAACCAACATCGTTAACTCCTTTTATCGGCTGGTTTTACAGTGCTCCCTACGACACGGGGAATTCACCTGTTCGTTTAGCCGATTCTTACACATTCCCTATGCGCGGCAGCCCAACGTGCGTTCCTTCACGCGACGGTTCGCGTGGGAGGCCTCACGTCCCCGGCCCCGCATCTTTGCCCTGAAGGTTTCAGGACATCCTTATGTCGACCAATTGGGGGGGGGGAACCAGACATTTTTGGTTTTCTTTGTGCGCGGGGAGTCGGCTATGGGACGTTATGCGCTTAAATCGTTGCTGATCAGTCATTTACGAGTGATTTGAGGCGCGAAAAAAGGGTCGCGAACCGGCTTGAATCAGACGGTTTCGTGCTTCTTCCACCAGTCATATCGGACCGCCATCCAGAAACCCAGCACCGAGCCGAGCGTCGCCAGAGCCACGAGCTGGACCGGGACAATCGCAAACACGCTGTGCGGGAAGAAGGTCGCCGGGTAGATCTCCGCAAATTTCTGGATGGTCTCGCCTCGATAGTGGAGGATCTGGGCCAGGATGACGACGAACACCGACGCTACGGCAGGCAGGATGTAGCTCAGATTGAGGAAGTGTTTGATGATAAACGCCGCGATGGCGAACGCCGCGGTCACGCCGAAGAGGATCTGGCCGGCGGCCGGCTGCGTCGGCACATTCTGGGACATCTCCAGGTTCTGCACGAAGACGCCCAGGCAGAATAGCGAGACGATGATCGACACGACCAGAGCGATCAATGCGTTGGTGTAGACGTTCGTTGCCCGGCCGCTCGTGGGAGATCCGGCGTTTGCTTTGGGAGTCGGCTCGGGCTCCGGGTCCAGCGCGGCGTTGCGAGGCGCCTGTCGCAGACGCTGGGCCAGCAGGACTCCCGCGAAGCCCGCCGCGACGAGCAACATCCAATAGAAAGGCTCCACGCGGAGAGAATGCACCAGCGCCGTGCGTCCGGCCGTGTCGTCCCAGACCTGAGTCAACGCCCGCATGGGACCCGAGCGACCTGCCCAGACGGTCAGTCCGAAGGGCACGCCGAGAATGCCGATCTCCCGGCCGTGGGGCCAGGCGATGAAGTACCCCAGAAATCCGACTGCGAAGGCCAGAACCAGCAACAGCAGGGTGCCCGACAAGCCGAGGGTGGCCGCCCGGACCGGAAGGATCGGGTCAATCGGAGCGGCCAGCGGCCAGGCGAGAATCCCGATGACGACGATGCCCAATCCCGCCACGGCCGCGATTCGAAGCTTATTGATCCATGATAATTCCATAGTAGCTACTCCCAAAGGAACACCAGACTACCGGGAAAAGGTCGGGCTGTCAACGCTGTGGGCAAG
>JBDKUU010000232.1:0-6966 GCA_039679525.1 Phycisphaerales bacterium
GGTCGCAGGGAACGCCCCAGGGCCGCTTGCCGGCCAAGTACTGCGCGCCTTTGAACTGGGCGGCGTACTCGCTGATGCGTCCGCGGCGGACGTTCTTGAGATCCAGGACCCACGCCAGCTTCTCAGCAGTGATGCCGTCCGGGTCGACGATCGTGCCATTCGAGTCGGACATGGTCACGACTTTGGCGCCGAGAGTGTTGAGTTTCTCGACGGTGTACTGAGCCACGTTGCCGGAGCCGGAGACCGTGCAGGTCTTGCCCTTGACGCTCTCGCCGCGGGTGCCCAGCATCTCGCTCGCGAAGTACACGTTGCCGTAGCCGGTCGCCTCAGGCCGCAGGTTCGAGCCGCCCCACTGGATGCTCTTGCCGGTCAGGGCGCCGTCGAAGCGATGGGTGAGTTTGCGGTACTGGCCGAAGAGGTAGCCGATCTCGCGACCGCCGACGCCGATGTCGCCGGCCGGCACGTCGATTTCGGACCCGATATAGCGGAACAGGCAGGCCATGAACGACTGGCAGAACCGCATGACTTCGTTGTCGCTGCGGCCCTTGGGATCGAAGTCCGACCCGCCCTTGCCGCCGCCCAGGAGCAGCGTGGTCAGGCTGTTCTTGAACACCTGCTCGAAGGCGAGGAACTTCAGCACGCCGAGGTTGACCGAGGGATGGAAGCGAAGGCCGCCCTTGTACGGGCCCAGCAAGCTGCTCATCTGAATGCGGTAGCCGCGATTGACCTGCACTTCGCCGGCATCGTCCGTCCAGACCACTCGGAACTGGAAGACGTTCTCGGGCACCACGAGGCGATCCAGGACCTTGGCGTCCCGGTAGGCCTTCTTGCTCTGGACGAGAGGCATGACCGACCTTGCCACTTCCCGCACGGCCTGGTGGAACTCCACCTCGCCGGGGGCCTGGGCGATGACGCGCTGCATGAAGGCGTCGACCAGGGATTCGATAGACGACTCTTCGGTCTTTCGTGACGTTTTGACTGCCATATGTTCTCCTCTAACTGCCATCAAACGGTTTGTTCTGATGAGGATTTCTCGCGTCCCGGTGCGGCTTGATCCGCCGGGACGTTTATCAATGCTGCCTTTCGCAAATCCGCTGGATCGAATCCAGGTAGTGCTTGAGCAGCCAGAATTTCTCCAGGAACTCCGGCCAGCCGCACGCCGGGGTGAACCCCTGGGCGGCCTCCGGAATGATCATTCCGCTGCTGGTCACGATGCGACGGAACTCACCCCACATCTCGGCCCAGATCTGGTTGGCGTCCTGCGAAACGGACCCGGCGACCTTGAGCAGATGGTCCAACTCGACCAGGGGCGTGAACGGCAGAACCGTCGGTTGCTCTGCGGAGGCTTCAGCGGTGAATACTTTTCTTCTCGGTTCAGCGGCCATGGCAACCTCCCTATCACGAACACGACAGCGGTTTGGTCACGCACGCAGATGACGAGGCACCCAGGTGCAACACATCGAACAGGGGGTATTGTAGCGTGCAAAGGAGCATGGCTGTTCTGAACAGAATACACATCCACTGCATAGAGCGTATGTGTACTCACTTACACACATACTACCCATGGATATGCATAGGTCTCTTGGGATGCTCACTCGCCCCGCCGGGAAACGAACATCCGTAAGTCATTTCTCTGCACGCATTTATAGCCTTTCTGCGGTAAAAAGACAAAAGACTTGCATCAGGACCATGTTTTCTTCATCATAGAGGGATCAAATCGATGTCTATTTGCGTCTATGTGCATTAGATGGGTAATTGCGATGGCCAAAACCGCGACACGAAGCGAACTGCTCAACCAGGTGGAAGCCCTGCAGAAGCGTCTGGCGTCGATGGAGACCGCCGCGGGAAAGCGGCCCCAGTCCGAACTGGAGATCGCCCTGCGGGAACGCATCAAGGAGCTCGACTGCCTGTACACCATCTCCACCTTTCGGGAAATGTACTTTCACGCTCCAGATCGTTTCCTTCAGAGCGTCGTCGATTGCCTGCCCAAGAGCTGGCAGTTCCCCGAGCACGCCTGCGCGAGGATCGTGTACGGCGAGAAGGTCTACGCCACCGAGCGGTTCGCCGAAGGCAAGTGGCGCATGGCCGCGGACATCATCGCCGAGGGACGGGCCGCCGGGATTGTGGAGGTCTTCTATCGCACGGTCGTCCCGACGTCGGCCACAGGCCCTTTCCTCCGGGAGGAATACGCTCTGATTCGCGCCGTGGCCGAGCGGATCAGCAGCGAGCTGATGCACATGAAGGCCCTGTCCGATCTGCGAGAGGCGCATCGCGCGATCCAGCAGGAGCACCAGGCGCTGCAGGAGGCGAACATCGCCCTGCGGGCAGTCCTGTCCCGGCTGGAGGAGGAGAAACGGGGAATCAAGGCCTCGATCGCCGCCAATATTCAGAAGGTGATCATGCCGATCGTCTTCGAGCTGGAGCTCGAAGTGGCCGGCCGGCAGCGATCCTACGTGACGTTGCTGCGCCGCAGCCTCCAGGAGCTCACGTCGCCGTTTCTCACGCAGATCGCCCGGGACCACGTGCAACTGACGCCCGACGAGATCGCGATCAGCACGATGATCCGCAACGGGCTCTCCACCAAGGAGATCGCCCAACTGCGCTGCATCTCGCCGGCCACGGTCCGCCGGCATCGGGAAAACGTCCGCCGCAAGCTGGGTCTGAAGAACCGCAAGGCCAATCTGGCCACGTATCTCCAGGCGTCGGTCGCCAACGAATCCGCCGCCTCCGGCGACATGATCCCCCAGGTTCCGCCGCGGACCCTCAGCGACCCGTCGCTGCTCGGAGGCTGGACCGCCAGCGATTTTGCCGGCGGCCCGCACGACACGCAGAAGTGAGCGGGCGTCCGGAACCCCGCGTCAATAGCGAGCGACGATCTCCTGACGTCCATCGAGCGTGCCCGGCAGGACGATCCATTCCTTCTCGCGGTCGATCTTGTCGCAGGAGTCGCCGTTCACGAGAACGCTCTTGAGCGGCTGCCCCTGCGGATGGCGAATGCGAAGGTAGATCGTCTGGGGCCGGTTCCGAATCGGCGGATCGAGCGTGATCTTTACCTCGCCGGCTGCCGCGTGTGATTCGTACTGCACGGACAGCGGGCCGAAGTTCGACGCCGCCCGCTCAATGCCGATCCGATTGCCGTCGGCCAGCCAGTACCGCGGGATCGCCTGGCCCAGGTACAGGTCGCCGCCCCGCTCATTCACGAACATCAGCCGCAGCCAGTACGTGGACTGGGCCTCGTCGGAGGTCTTGAAGTGGTCGCCCGCCGGGTAGCCCAGCTCGGGCAAGGAATGCTCGTTGCACATGCGGATCTCGGGATAGAACGCCGAGGCGAAGCCGTTGAAATAGGCCCGAATGTAGTGTTTGACGTCGTCGCGCCACAGGTACGGCAGCGGACCGTCGAGCAGGTTCGCCTGCATGGAGAACCCGCCGCGGGAGAACCAGAACGAGTCGTACGCCGGGATCGAGTAGCCGTAGCGATCGGAGATGTAGAGGTTGTCCTCGTAGTCCTTCATGATCCACTTCGTCTCCGGCGCGTCGGGGGCCAGCAGTCCGTAGGCCGGCAGGAAGAGCGGACCTTCGAGCGTCTCGCGGAGCCAGCCGTGCGCCCGACCGCGTTCATAGAGTCGCGAGGGGATCTTCGGGACATAGGTCCCGTCCCGCAGCCGAACGACCGGGCAGAGAATCCGCGATTCCGTGATGCCCCGCAGGAAATCGCTGTAGTAGGCCTGGGCTTCTTTCTGCAAGCGGGCCCCCTGTTCGTTGCCTGCGTCCGCCAGAGCGTCGGCCAAAGCCCGAAAGCCCCAAACTGTCGCGCTGTTGGTCGCGAGCCAATTCCAATAGTCGGTGACGTCCTCCAACGAGCCGGCGGGCAGCCAGCCGTACTCCAGCGGCTTGCTCCCGTCGGGGTTCGTGATCATCGTCGCTTGACGCTCGCGAATGACCCATTCACAGGCCTTGACCAGGCCGGGGGCCGCCTTGTTCATCCAATCCCGGTCGCGCGTGAATTGCCAGTGCTGGGCCATGCCCCACATGACGTAGCCGTGGCTCTTGTTGTAGCCGCCGGTCTCGTGGCCGCCAGCTCCGTAGAACTCGCCTTCGGCGCTCTTGAAGTTGCCGGGCATGGCGACCGTCCCCTGGTAGTGCAGAAAGGCGTCGTAATTGCGCCGGGCTTCGTCGTGATAACCCCGCCGATCGAGGTCGCTGATCATCATGATCGATTCGCTGGGGTAGACGCCGTAGTAGGCGGTGCCCACGTGCGCGTGGAGGTAATCTGAGTCGAGTTCCTTGAGGCAGTTGACCAGCAGGTGCCGCACGTGGGATTTGTAGAAGTCGTTGATCCAAGGTTCCGGCGTCGTGATCTGCGCGCCCCGCGAGGTGATCTCCTGCCAGAATGCGGAGACTCGCGCCACCTCGGCGTCGAAGTCGAACTTGCCGGCAAAGTCGATCTCATCTTCAGTGATCAGCGTGACCGAAGGGATCGTCACTTGAAGGGTCCTGCTCCGGCCCGGCTTGAGATTCACGGCCCATGCAATCGCCCCGTGATCCTCGTTGAGATCGTCCTGCCCCTTTGCACTCGCCAGGAATCGCAGCCGCTGCCCTTCGCCCGTGACAGCCAGAGCCCGCCCCTTCTGGAGAACGAGCCGCTCGTCGCCCCCGGCGTTCGAGCTGAACCGCAGAGAGGCGTCGGCGGCCTGCGAATCGGACGTGTTGACGACCCGGATCTCCATCAGCAGAACCGTCGGGCGGTTCAGCGTGATGTCGTTCAGCAGAGGGGCCGTCAGGACGGTCTTCTGTTCGTAGTATAGGGGCCCATCCTGCCACCAGGTCCGCAGCACGGGCAAGTATCCGTCGCGCAGCTCGCGACCGCCGCGAAGTCCGTCGCGAGGCAATCCGCAGGAGATCTTGAGCCACTCCCCCTTCCAGAGCTTGCGATCGCTGTCGCGGGGACTCTTCTGCACTTCGAACCACCGGCCGACCGCGGAGACCTCGATGTCGCCGTTGGGGGTCTGCCGCATCGTGTTGCGGTTGCCGGGCAGTCCGTGCACGAAATAGAGCGGGCGTTTGAGCGGCATGTCGTTCCAGGCATGGGCCAGCGTCTGCTCGTCGGCAGCCGCGACGCGATCGTAGACGGTCTGCCCGCCGAACTCCCGCCGAAGGGCCGCACGATAGGCCTCGAGAGAGATGGAATCGTCGCCGCCTGTGACCAGAACACCCAGGTCGTCCACGAGAATGCGGTCGCCCCGGGCGACTTCGTCGGCCGCGAAAGAGAACGGCCGGACGTTGGAGCGGACGGTGACGATCGTCCGGTCGTATCGTCCGTCGAGAGGATCGGCGGCCATCACGACGTCGGCTTCGAGACTCGCCGCGTCGGTCCCTTTCACGATCCACGCGAGGTTGGGGTCGACCGTCGCCCCCGCGCCATCGATGGCGCGAACGGCGGTCACCTGCCCATTGAAAGCCTCCAGGCGGCCGGTCTCCGGCTCATTGGCCTTGTCCCTGCGGCCCAGTTGAATCCGCACCCGCAGCGGCTTGCAGACGGAATCCGTGTACACGCGGAACTGCGACGGGGCGGGCACGCCGGCCCCGCAGACGCGAATCGCCAGGGTCTTGCGATAGGAGACGCCCTCTCCCTCCATCTTGGCGATCTCGTCGGCAGAGGTCGGGGCGAATGCGAATTCGAATCCGTTCGCGACCCGTTCGACGCGACCCTTGGCCGTGACCCAGCGGCCGTTGGTCCAGTCGTCCACAGCGTCCCAGCCGACGCCGCCGGCCCCTCGTTCCATGATCAAGGGATCGGCCTTGCCGTTCCAGACCCGATGCCAATATTGGAGCTTCGGAGCCGCGCCGTCTGCGAGAGCCTGCCCTTCCGCAAACTCAACCACAACCCGGCGGACCTTGCGGGGCTCCGCCCAGCGAATGCTCCAGGCGGCGCCGTTGGCGTCCGCAATCCGGAAGCCGAACGGCGCGATGTCGAACGGCGTCCCCGGCGACAACTCGCTCGCGAGAGTCCCCGCAGAAATCAAAAGCAACAACGACGCGCATGTCACTACGGTCCTCATCGGTCCGACCCTTTCCCCATATGGTCCTGGTCCATGGTCTTCCTGTCGAGACGGCCCCATCCTACCGCCTCGCCCGCCATGCAGAAAAGGGGACATTCTACTTTTTCGCTCCCCGGACGCGCGAGGGGACGAAGAGACGCCGAAAAGTAGAATGTCCCCTTTTCCTTGCGGAGAGCAGCCGCGGGTGCTACCCTTCTGTTGAACGTATTTCAAAGGAGGTTCCCGGCATGAATCGCAAATCCGTGTGTCTGGCGTCGTTGATCATCGCTGCCTTCTTCATCGTGGCCCCCCTCCATGCGGCGAGCGAGGGACAACCCGTCGCGGCGAAGAAGCGAGTCGTGTTCCTGCCGGGACCTCAGAGTCACGGCTGGAGCGGCCACGCCTACACCGCCGACTGCAAGCTCCTGGCACAGATCCTGAATAAGAGCGTGCCACAGATCGAGGCGACGGTCATCGAGGGTGGCTGGCCGAAGGACCTGAAGGCTCTCGACGGCGCCGCCGCGATCGTAGTCGCCTGCGACGGCAACAACCTTCTCGGCTCCGAATCGAATTGGAAGGCCCTCGACACCCTGGCCCGCAAAGGCGTGGGAATCGCCTTTCTCCACTACGCCCTCGATCCCGGCGACCAATGGGGCCCCTACCTGCTCGATTGGATCGGCGGCTACTACAAGCAACACTGGTCGGTGAACCCGTCCTGGCTCGCCGAGTTCAAGACCCTGCCGGAGCATCCGATCACCCGCGGCGTCAAGCCCTTCCGCGTGGACGACGAATGGTACTATCACATGCAGTTCCGTCCGAACATGGAGCGTGTGACGCCGATTCTGACAGCCGTGCCGCCCGACAGTACGCGAGAAGGCGAGGACGGCCCCCACAGCGGCAATCCCACGGTCCGCGCCCGTAAGGGGCT
>JBDKUU010000233.1:0-10756 GCA_039679525.1 Phycisphaerales bacterium
TCTCGGACTCGCGGCCCCGTTCTTATTCTGTGGTAAAGAAGAACAATGATGCGCCGGACGCGGGTGTGCCCATGTCTTCCGGCGAACCGAGGACACCCAGGCAAACCAACCGCGGTCCCTATTCGACGGGATTGGATGCAGGTCCGAAGCGGACCTGCCTGGGAAGTTTATCGCTTTGGGCTTCCAGCAAGGCATGGCAGCGTTCCTAATCCGCTCTCTCAGCGTCCTCCGCGACCTCTGCGGTTATGAAGAAAGGGAAACCGCAGAGGACGCAGAGAGCGCGGAGGATCGAAGCGGAACGCTGCCCTCAAGGGCGTGCAGAGCACCCCTGAACGCTGGTGGGCCTAACGCGATGAACTCCCGCTGCTTCACTGCGCAGCGGGGCGGCGGATTCCGGATCAGTCCGTTCCTTCCTCTGTCCACCAGGAAAAGCCGGCCGTGTGCCGGAAGAAGCAGTCACACCGACCGACGCTGCCGGTTGCCATGTTTTTTTTGCCCTTTTTCATTTTTTTCGGCTATTGCACTCTGGGTTGCGGCCGCGGGTTTCGCCAAGCTCTCTCGAAAGGATAGCGATCGAAACGTCACGTCGTCGTCCCTGCTTCGATCATTCGACGCGTGTATCGGCTTGAGAGATACAGGGGAACGATGCCGAGCACGCCGAAGCTGCAATCGATGAGCTGCCAGAAGAAGGGAATGCCGCGGATGGGGCCGAAGACAAGAGCCCAGGGGATCACCAGGATGCAGGCGATCATGCCTGCGTGGATTACCCAGAGGTTTCGCACCGGGTCCCGCAGGGCCCCCAGGAAGAACACCGCGATGGCGATGTGCCCGAAGGCCAGCCAGTCCGTGCCATAGAACAGAAACGGCTGCTCCCGGCCCGCTTCCGCCACGCCGCGATCGACGCGGGATATCCACGCCGCGAAGGCCGGCCAGTACTCCTGTATTCGCGTCCCTTCGCCCGCGACCTTCTGCAGCCATGGCACTCCCGTCCGGATCGGAATCGCCGTGAGTCCCGAGAGCACCAGGCCCACGATGAACAACGCCAGGAAGACTCTCGCCCTTGCCCGCGGAGCGTGGGTATTCGGCCTTTCAGTTCTCCTCTCCTGATTCAGCGTCGTTTCCATCTTGCACCTCGCGCTCGCACATCGTTAGGAACTCTTGGCCGATGTCCTTAGGTCTGGGGATCGGCCAGAAGACCTGGTCGCCGCCGGCCCCGTCGGTCCAGTCGCAAGGCGAGCCGCCGCTGTCGACGAAGTCCTCGCCCACACTATATAGCGTGAAGCCGTCCGTCGTTACACGATAGACCAGCGGGGTTCCGCTGGGGCGCGCCCCAATTCTCTGGCAGGCCGAAGACAGCAAGACAAGCGAGAGAGGTCCCTATCCAGAGGGACTACGAGCAGGCTCGAAGCGGATCTGCCTGGGAAGTTTTTCGCTTTGGGCCTCCAGCAAGGCATGGCAGCGTTCTTAATCCGCTCTCTCCGCGTCCTCCGCGACCTCTGTGGTTATGAAGAAAGGGAAACCGCAGAGGACGCGGAGATCGCGGAGGATCGAAGCGAAACGCTCCCCTCAGGGGCGTGCGCAGCACCCCCAGTGCTGGAGGCCTCAAAGCGATAAACTCCCGCCGTCGGGACGCGCAGCGGCCCTTCGGGCCGGGCGGCGGATTCCGGATCAGTTCGTTCCTTCCTCTGCCCGTACCAAGAGATCAACTCTGTTTCGAAAGAACTGGTCACATCCGAAACCCCGCCAATCGGCCCAGCGCCCGTCTGGAGCGAGGCCCTCTGCCCCTTGCCGACAGGGGGCCTGAATGATAAGCTCGTGCCGCAAGTGGCTCTGGGGGCGTGAGCCGGACCGTTGCCGAAGGATTGGGCGCCTATGAACAGCCGGGGCAGAACCCCTGACATCTCCGTGATCGTGCCGACGCTCGACGAGGCAGAGAACGTGGACTCTCTGCTGACGCGACTGTTCGAGGCGTTCGCCCGTGAGCGACTGGAGATCGAGATCCTGTTCGCCGACGGCGGCTCCACGGACGGCACGCAGGAGAAGGCGCGGGCCTGGGACTCGCGGGCTCCCGTGCGACTCGTGGACGCCCGGAGCGGACGGGGGTTGACCGGAGATGCCCTGACCGCCGCACGCCGGGCGCGGGCCGACGTCGTCCTCGTGATGGATGGGGACCTGAGCCATAGCCCGGAACAGGCGCCGGACCTGGTCCGGCCGGTGCTCGACGGCAGCCGGGACATGGTCATCGGCAGTCGGTACGTCCCCGGCGGTCGGATCCCCGATTGGCCGTGGAGACGACGGGTGATGTCCCGCATCGCGGGGGCGGTCGTCTGGCCGCTCACCGACGTGCAGGACCCGACCTCGGGCTTCTTCGCGATTCGCCGGGACAGGCTCCTGGGGATCGCCGAGGACGCCGAAGGGTTCAAGATCGGCCTGGAGGTCCTGCTTCGCAACGGAGAGAACCTCCGCGTGAGCGAGGTCCCGATCTGCTTCCCCGACCGCTCCCGCGGCCGGTCCAAGATGAGCCTGCGACAGGCGGCCTGTTACTTGCGAAGAACCGTCGCGTTGACCGGCGCCGCCGCGACGGCCGCCGAAACCGGGCGGTTCGCCGCCATCGGGCTGGCGGGCCTTGCTGTCGACACGGGCCTGTTTCTCTTGCTCAGAAGCCGGGGCCTGGACTTGGCCGTCTCTCACATCCTCAGCTTCCTGTTCGTGGCGACCCTCGGCTACGCGGCGTGCAGTCGCTGGGCGTTCGGCCTGTCGCGCGATCGACGTCACGGCTGGGCCGCGCCCGTGCGGTTCGTCACGGTGTGCCTGATGGTTCTGTTCCTTCGCGGCGGCGTGTTGGCGGCGATGGTGCAACGCGCCGGTTGGCCGGAGTACGGAGCCTTGCTCGCCGCGGCGTTGACCGGCGCGATCGTGCTCTACCTGGGCAGCGTATTCTTCGTGTTCCGAGAGGATGGCGGGAGAACCGACGCCCTGTCCTGGCGTCTGGCGGCCCTCGGATTGATCGGCTACACAGTGCTTCTGCGGCTGGTGTACCTGGGTCTGCCGGACCTCCTGCCCGAGGAGGCCTACTACTGGAACTACGCCCAGCATCCGGCCCTGGGATATCTGGACCATCCGCCGATGGTGGCCTGGCTGATCGGCCTGGGCGCCGCCCTGTTCGGCGACACCGAATGGGGCGTTCGCATCGGGACCTTCCTGTGCTGGTTCGTCACGGCGGGGTTCAGCTTCGCCCTGGCCCGCGATCTCTTCGGCAAAGGAACGGCCCTGGTCACCGTCATGCTGACGGCGACGCTGCCCTTCTACTTCCTGTTGGGGTTCTTCTCGACGCCGGACGCGCCTCTGACCGCCTGCTGGGCCGGGGCCCTGTTCTTCCTGGAGCGTGCCCTGACGGCCGACCGGCCGAGGGCCTGGTGGGGCGTCGGGATTTGTGTCGGCTTGGGAATGCTCTCAAAGTACACGATCGTCCTGCTGATGCCGGCGACGCTGGCGTTCATCCTGCTGGATCGATTGAGCCGGCGGTGGCTCCGCCGTCCGGAGCCGTATCTCGCGGCGCTCCTGGCGGGTCTGCTGTTCGCCCCTGTCGTCGTGTGGAATACGCAGAACGGCTGGGTGTCGTTTCTCTTCCAGAGCACGCACCGTCTCAACGAACAGAGCCAATTCGGGTTGCCTCTGCTGGCGGCGGCCATGGCCCTGCTCATCACGCCACAGGGTCTCTTCGACGCGTTTCGAGCGGTGTTTTCGTCGCGACGTCTGTTCGTGGCGGTGTTCACGCTGGTTCCGCTGTCGGTCTTCGCCCTGTTCAGTCTCCGGCATGAGGTGAAGATGAACTGGACCGGCCCGCTATGGCTGGCCGTGCTGCCTGCCATCGCCAGACAGATATCCGCCCCTTGCGGCACAGTCCGGACCCGACTCGATGTCTTTGGTCAAAGGCTCTGGCCTCTGACGCTGGTCGCGTCCGTGCTGCTGTTCGGCGGATTCCTGCACTATGTCGCCGTCGGCCTTCCCGGCGTCGGCATCGACAAGAGCCTGAACGTGCCGGTGGCGTGGGAGGAGATCGGGCGGGACGTCGAGGCCCTCGAAGAACAGGTCCAGATCGATCTGGGCGTCGAGCCGCTGGTCATCGGGACGGACAAGTACGCCATGGCAAGCGAATTGGCATTCTATCGCCGCCACGGCAAGGAGGGAGTCGAGCAGACCTCCAGCCGGCACCACTTCGGCGGCACCGGGTTGATGTACAGTTTCTGGTTCCCGGTCGGCAAATACGCCGGGCGAACCATTCTGCTGGTCACTCTCGATCGCAAGAACCTGGAGCGTCAGAACCTGCCCCGATGGGCCAGGTTGGACCCGATCGAGGAACGCAGTCTCGTCACAAGGGGCGAATCCATACGGTATTACTATCGAATCGCCCACGATTACCGCCCTCCGCCGGCCGCCGAGTGCGATTGGACTTCAAGGTAATCAGCCTGCCGGCCCCAGGGCCAGAGCCAGGGTCAGCGAGTGATCCCCCGCGGCGTTGGATGTGCCGCCGGGTTGACAATCCAAGGTCAAAACGCTATACTGTAGCGCGGATTGGGCATTAGGCATTAGGATGGTTCCTTTGCAGCAAAACGTTTCCCGCCGGTTTCATATCCCGACGGCGTAGCCCTTTGTATGGATACGTCCCAACTGATGACATGGATTGTGATTGTTGAAGCACGGACAAGGTCCGATCATGAATACGTTCGCAATATCACGGAAATGGTACGTCCTCGGCCTGCTGTCGCTGGCGACGGCTGGATGTCGAGCATTGCCCGATCGCGGCCTGTCGGTGCCCGCGAACCGGGTGGTCGTCGAAGGATTCAACACGCAGCCCAGGACTCGATTCGGGGGATATGCCGCGGACATTCCCGGCATGACCTTCCTCGGCCGCAATCTCGGATCTCACGACTACTCCTGGCCGCTGTTTGAGAAGAACGGGATCGCCTACACCTGCCGGGGCGGACACATCGACGTCGTCCACCTGCGGAATGCGGTCGATTGGACCGCCTATCTCACGGCCGAGAGCTACAAGCACATCATGCGAAAGGACCCGGGCTTCACGTGCAAGATGGCCGTGGACCGGTCCCGGAGCTTCATCACGCTCACCTACCCACGCGGGTGGGATTACCTCTCGGAGCAGGATCGGTCGGACATCGCGGAGAAGATGGCCCTGGCCATCGGCCCCTATCTGACGTTCACGATGGTCACCTGGCACGAGATCACCACATGGTACGGCTACAAGTGCATCGGGCTTCCCGTCGAGTACGACTCGTCGTTCAGTTGGGAGGACTCCTATTCGAACCTGCTGGGCACGATCGTCGCGGTGCGGGCCCTCCAGGACAAGAAGCACTCCTACAACGAGGCCGTAACCCTCGCCATCGACGAGGAGATGCAGAAGCTCGGCGTTCTGTCGGCCCGCGAGGCCCGCGAGGCCAGCCACTCGATGAAGGGCAAGTGGTACACCGGTACTTTCGTCCTGCTCTTCGACATGAAGAAACGAAACTTCGACATCGGGCTCGACGACGGATACATCACGCCGACCCTCGTGCCGGGCGAGGGCAGTTGTCCCGACGCGGAACCGCTCTCGTATCCGGTCCCCACTCTGGACGTTCTGAGCGAGTACGGATTCACCCTGAAGCACGAGATCGAGCCCCGCGAATGGGAGAAGGGCAAGATTCTTCGCGTCGTGTTCGGCGACAAGCCGGGCAAACGGATCGACCCTCAGGCGGACATCGCCCTCCTCATGGACGATATCCAGCGAAAGGCGGCGGCCAAGTACGGCCCCGAGTACGATCCCGACAACCAGCGACACGAGCCGCGGTACGTCTACACGGGCAAATAGCCCCCCATTTACTATTCGCGGTTCACGGTTTAGTATAGGATCCTCACGCGTTCGTGAGGGTCACGAATCGCAAGAAGTCAATCGCACCGGCCTGCCGGGACTGAATAAGGCTTGGAAAGCATGAAGAGTTGTTGTGTTTCGCGGCGACTGTCGTTCCCTGTTTTCGTGGTCTTGACGCTCGGAGCCGCCGGGTGCGGCGTGATTCCCGACAAGGGTCTGCAAGGGCCCGCCAGCGAGGTCGTCGTCAACGGCCTGGACGCCGGGCCCCGAATCCGCTACGGGGCGTACCCCAGCTCGATCATCGGAACTCCCTGGGCCGGCCCCAAACTCGGGACCCACGGCTACTACATGCGGTTCTCTGAAAAGGACGGCATTGCCTACACCTGCCGAGGGGGCCACATCGACATCATGCACGTCCGCATCGCCGCCGATTGGACGGCCTATCTCGCCGGGGAAAGCTACAAGCACATCATGCAGGGCGACGACACCTTCTCTTACAAGCTGCTCGTGGACCGGTCGAGAAACCACGTGTACCTCTCGTATCCCGAGAACTGGAAGAGTCTATCGAAAGACGAACAGGACCGGATCGCCCGCGAAGTCGCCCTGGCGATGAGCCCCTACCTGACCTTCACCATGGTCTCCTGGCACGAAATGATCACGTGGTACGGCTTCCAATGCATCGGCCTGCCCACCGAGTACGCCTCGGCCTTCAGTTGGGAGGATTCGTACTCGAACCTCGTGGGCACCCGACTGGCCTCCAAGGCCCTGCGCGACACGCAGCACTCCTACAACGACGCCATGAAGATCGCTCTCGACGAGGAGATGGCCAAGCTCGGGGTCCAGCCGACCAAGGTTTCCAAGCAGGCCAGCGAATCCGTCCGCGGCTCCTGGTACACGGGGCGAGTCTCGATGTTCGTGGACATGAGAAAGAGAAACTTCGATATCGGCCTCGACGACGGCTGGATCACGCCGACGCTGATTCCGAACGTGCCCGGCTGCGAAGGGGCCGAGCCGATCTCGTACCCGGTCCCCACGCTCGAAGCCCTGGCCAAGTACGGCTTCGCCGCCCATGTCGAGATCGAGCCGCGGGAGTGGGAGAAGAACAAGGTCCTTCGCATCGTCTACCCCAACGGGGAGGGCAAGCGGATCATCCCCGCGGAGCACTTCCCCATCATCATGGCCCAGATCCGCAAGGAAGGCGAAGCCAAGTACGGCGCCGAGATGGTCGCCGACCCGAGGCCGTGAGGGGAAGTGTGAAGTGTGAAGTAAGAGAAGACGGATATCGGGTCCCTGGCCTCTTCACTTCGAACTTGACACTTGACACTTCCGAACACCTCCGAAGATACCGCCTTGCGGCGTCACTACGAACGAAATCTACGGACTTGGCGCGGGGGGCCGCCGCGATATGATGACGGTGGTGAGTCTCTGTCTATTCCGTCGATCCAAGGCCTGAATCGTGGAGGTGAGTCATGACTCTTTACGTGCTTGCCGTGATGGCGACGATGGGGCAAGCGGCCGGTCTCGATCCTGGAATTGCGGACCTGGCGCAACTTACGCCGGGGCGGACGGCGGCGCAGAACGCCCTGTGGATCGAGAACCCGCTGACCGCGAGGTTCAACACGTCCAAACGCGTCACCGTCGCCGAGATCCAGGGACCTGCGACGATCACGATGATCCACTTCGCTATGCCGCAGGCGATGAAGCTGGATCGCGACCTGCTCCTGAAGGCGTACTGGGACGGCGAGGAATCGCCCAGCGTCGACTGCCCGCTCGTGGACTTTTTCTGCGACCCGGCCGGCCTGCGAGAAGAAGTGAACACGGCCCTCGTCAACAAGCGGCGGGGCTTCAACGCGTATTTCCCCATGCCGTTCCGGAAGTCGGCGAAGATCGAGCTGGTCTACGATGGACCGGTCGAGCCCGGGGACAAGCTCTGGAGCATGATGCCCTGCTACAGCTACGTCATGTACCGGACCGCCGACGCGATCGGCGCCGACTCGGGCTATTTCCATGCCCACTGGCGACAGGAAGCCCTGCTGCTCGGGACCCGCGACTACCTGGCGCTCGACGCGAAAGGCCAGGGCAAGTTCGTCGGCTGGAACGTCACCATCCGCCGGCCCGGACTGTCCGGGTATCCCGTCGACGGCAACGAGAAGTTCACCATCGACGGCGAACAGACGCCTTCGATCGAGTTCCAGGGACTCGAAGACTCCTTCGGATTCAGTTGGGGCTTCCCAGCCACCGAGAGCATGTTTCCGCTGACCGGCTGGTTCCCGTTCCTCAAGGGCGCCGTCGGTTACCGGTTCTTCATCAACGACGCGATCAGTTTCGACAGGTCCCTCCGCGTCGCCATCGGCTTCGGGGCCAATGAAGACCCCATGTTCCGCCGCGAGTTCAGCAAGCCCGGCAGCCAGCTTCAACTGTCCAGCGTCGCGTATTGGTACCAGAACGAGCCGCACGTTCCCCTGCCTGCGATGCTCCCCGCCGCCGAACGTGTCCCTGCCCCCGAAGTGGCGTTCTGGCCGGACAAGGAGAAGCTCCCCGCGATCGAAGACCTCAAGCAGCGGCACGTGCGATTCCTCATGCTGTGCGGCCGGCCCGAGCAGGAGATGTTCTACGCCGAGCCCGGCTTCGCGGCGGAATTCAAGTCGGGCTTTGCCTACGACGGCTGGGGTCTTCCGGTCCATTATTGTCGTGCGGACAACAAGCTGTTGAGGCTCGAGCTGGCCGTGCCGAAAGCCGCGACAGGCACTCTCCGCCTGTACATGATCGACCCCGACAACTTCCAGGGTGGCCGCAAGCAGGCCGTGACTGTGGCGGGCAAGTCCCTCGGCCTGGTCGAGGACTTCCAGGAGGGCCGCTGGCTCCAGCAGCCGATCTCCGCCCAGGACAGCGCCGAGGGCAAACTCGCGATCGAGATCCGCAACGCCCGCGAGGGCTCCAACGCCGTGATCTCCATGATCGAGTTTATCGGTAAAGATTAGGCTTGACAGCCGGCGTCCCGGGACCCATAATTCCGCTGTTTGCATCAAGGTGCATTGGGAGGTCCGATCATGGATGGCCGGCAGACAAACCCCAAGGCGCTCGGGAGCAGCCCCTACGAGACGCTCCCCGGCGGTCACGTCCTGTCTCACGGATTGCGAATGATGGGCTCGCACGAGCACGAGACACTTCTCGTCGAGGGTCACTACCGCTGTCCCCACTGCCGCCGGGCGGACATCAGGGAGATCAGCGACGCGGCTCTCGCCCAGCAGTGACACAAGAGCCGTTCGCGGCATTATGTAGAGTCATGGGCGACCCGTTCGTAGTGTGCCCGTCAGGGCATATCTTCTCTTGACGTTCTCGCGCGGCGCAAGAACGCAGAAAACAACGCCTTTCGGCGTCACTACAAACAGAGCCGCCGGCCCAAAGCGAAAAACCTCCCGGACAGGTCCGGTTCGGACCTGCAGTCAGCCTCGCGGAGTAGGAACCCCTCTCGTTTGCCCGGGCGTCTTCGGTCTGCCAAGATATCCGGGCACACACGGGGCTTGGGGCTTCGAAGAGGCGCAATTCCCTTGCCGTCGAGGCAGAAGCATGGTATAAATAGGGAGATTCAAGTCCGGGATGCTGTTCGGCATAGTGTGGAGGTTTTTCCGAGCAACAGGGCGATTTCGTCGCCGCGTCAAACCCTTTTCAGGAGGCCTGCCATGCGTAACGGGACGATGATTCGATTTTCTCTGCTGTTGGTGATGGCTGTCTCGATCCCCCTCTTCGGCCAGTTGCCCGCCGGTTGGACCAGCAAGGACATCGGAAGCCCCACGGTGGCGGGCAGCGCGCAGTACGACGCGGCCTCCGAAGCCTGGATCGTCCAAGGGAGCGGCGCCGGTATCCGGGCCACGTCCGATCAGTTCCAGTACACCTACAAAGTCCTCTCCGGCGACGGCGAGCTGGTTGCCCGCGTCGTCAGCCTCGAACCGCCGCTGGCCGATTGGTCCATGGCCGGCGTGATGATTCGCGTGATGCTCATGCCCGGCTCGCCTTACATCTTCCAGGGCGTCAGCGCCAACACCGACGGGCTCAAGCACGGCGTCACCTTCTGGGGCCGGGAGTCCTTCGACGCGGCCGCGGACCAGGTGAGCGCGGGCGCCGCCGGCGCTCCGCAGTGGGTCAAAGTCACCCGGACGGGAGACGCCTTCGCAGCCTATTCCTCGCCCGACGGCAAAACATGGGTGCAGCAATACAGCAAGACGGTCCCGGGGATTCCCAAGAGCATTTACATCGGCTACGCCGTCACGTCCGAAGTCGCCGGCAAACTGGCGACTGCGGTGTTCGACAAGGGGCCGATGAAGGCGTGGAATCCCGATCCCGCGGACGGCGCGAAGAACATCTCGCCGCAGGCGTGCCGTTGGACGCCGGGCGTCGCCGCGGCCGCTCACGACGTCTACTTCGGCACGAGTCCCACCCTCGGAGCGGCAGACTACAAGGGACGCCAAAACCTGGCGTCCGCCGCGTATGTCCCCACTGCCGGCCTGGCCGCCGGCACGACCTATTACTGGCGGATCGACGAGGTCGCCGCGGACGGCAAGACGATCTTCACGGGAGACGTCTGGTCGTTCACGTCGGTCCCCTCGACCGCGTATTCTCCGCGGCCCTGGAACGGGCTCGACGGAGTCGCCGTCGACGCGGATCTGACCTGGGTCACGGGCGCCCTGGCCGTCTATCACGACGTCTACCTCGGGACCGACAGGGCCGCCGTCGAAGCGGGCGATCCCGGCGTGTTCCAGGGCCGCCAGCTCGTCGCGTCGTTCGATCCCGGCACGCTGGCCGAGAACACGGTCTACTACTGGCGGGTCGACGAGCAGGATGTCACCTGGACCCTGTACGCCGGGGCGGTCTGGAGCTTCAAAACCGTCG
>JBDKUU010000234.1:0-3823 GCA_039679525.1 Phycisphaerales bacterium
GAAAAGTGGTCTTCTGGGACGTCGACGCCCCCGCAACGCTGGAACGGGCGGCCGCCGATCACAGCGACCCCTTTCGCAAGTTGATTCCCGATTACGACCTGATCCTGACCTACGGCGGGGGCGAGCCCGTCGTGCGAGCCTACAAGCGGCTCGGGGCCGACCAGTGCGTTCCGATCTACAACGCCCTGACGCCATCCACGCATCACCCGGTCGAGCCGCAGGATCGATTCGAGGCCGATCTGGCCTTCTGCGGCAATCGGATGCCCGACCGCGAGGGACGGGTGGCGGAGTTCTTCTTCAAGCCCGCGTGCCTGCTGCCCAAGCGTCGATTTCTGCTCGGCGGCAACGGCTGGGACGCGGGTTCTCTGAGTCTGCCCAACATCAAGTTCGTAGGCCACGTCTACACCGCGGACCACAACGCCTTCAACGCCACGCCGCTGGCGGTGCTGAACGTCTGCCGGGACAGCATGGCCCGGTTCGGCTTCTCGCCGCCTACGCGGATCTTCGAGGCCGCCGGCGCCGCGGCGTGCGTCATCACCGACAACTGGAAGGGGATCGAGCTGTTTCTCAAGCCCGGCGTCGAATGCATCGCGGCCGACAGCGGCCAGGACGTCGCCAAGGCGTTGGACGCCCTGACCGTCGAGCAGGCCCGGCACATGGGCGACCTGGCGCAGCGGCGGGTGCTCACCGAACACACCTACGCGCAGCGGGCCCGCCAGGTGGAACAGTGTCTCCTGGCGTCGCCCAAGAACCTGGTGAGGGTGTCCTGCCATGGCTGATCCCCTGGACATCGTCGTGCTGGGGCTGACGATCACCAGCTCCTGGGGCAACGGTCATGCGACGACGTACCGCGCCCTGTTGGGAGCGCTGGCGCAGCGGGGACACCGGGTCACGTTTCTGGAGCGGGACGTGCCCTGGTATCGGGAGCACCGCGATCTGCCAAACCCGGCCTTTTGCGAAACGCACCTCTATCGAGACCTCGACCAGCTCAAACGCGAGCGCCTCAACACGGTCCGGCGGGCGGACCTCGTGATGGTGGGCTCGTACGTGCCGGAAGGGGTCGAAGTGGGGAACTGGGTCTGTCGCAACGCCTCGGCGACCGCGTTCTACGACATCGATACGCCGGTGACGCTGCGTAAGCTGCGCACGGCGGACTACGAGTACCTCCATCCCGACTTGATCCCCCGCTACGACATCTACTTTTCATTCACGGGCGGAGCGATGTTGCGGCGGCTGGAACAGGTCTACGGCTCGCCGTGCGCTCGGGCTCTGTACTGCTCGGTCGATCCGAGCATGTACTTCCCGCTCGGCATCGAGCCCGAGCACGACCTGGGATACATGGGCACCTACAGCCCGGACCGCCAGCCCGCGCTGGAAGAACTGCTCATCCGGCCGGCGAGCCTGTGGCCCGAGGGACGGTTCGTGGTGGCCGGTCCGCAGTATCCGGCGTCGATTCGCTGGCCCGCGAATGTCACGCGAATCGAGCATCTGCCCCCGGCGGACCACTGCCGGTTCTACAACAGCCAGCGGTTCACGCTGAACGTGACACGCGAGGACATGCGAGAGGCCGGGTATTCGCCCAGCGTGAGGCTGTTCGAGGCCGCGGCGTGCGGCACGCCGATCATCAGCGACTACTGGGCCGGCCTGGAGACGTTTTTCGATCTGCAGGAGGAGATTCTGATCGGGCGCGACGCCGAGCACACGATCGCCTATCTGCAGGAGACGGACGAGGATCAACGCAGGGCGATTGCCGGCCGCGCCAGAGATCGCGTGCTCGCCGAGCATACGGCCGATCACCGGGCGGCCCAATTCGAGCGTCAGGTCCGCATCCTGCTGCACGCGCGGGGCCAGGGATCGGGGATGGGACGCGAACCGCTGGGCACGACGGCCTCCGGGTTGAAGGGCAAACGCGATGTCGAGTGAATCGTTGCGCACGCTGGAACGGAATCTCCAGAACCCGCAGACACAGACGGAGCGAGAGATCGCGACGCTCGGGCCCTGGTTCCACAATCTCCATCTGCCGGGAGACGTGCAGACCGCGCCGGACCATCCGCTCGGCGACTTCCCCCGGTACAAATGGCGGCATATGATGGATCGCATCCCCGACGATCTGCACGGCTGCTCGGCCCTGGACATCGGGTGCAACGCGGGGTTCTACAGTTTCGAGCTGGCCGCTCGCGGAGCGGATGTCACGGCCATCGACACGGGCGAGCGGTACCTCAGCCAGGCGGCCTGGGCCGCGGCGAAGATGGGGCTCGACCGCCGGATTCGCTTCGAGCTGATGGACGTGTACGACCTCCCGGCCCTGAGCCGCCAGTTCGATCTGGTGCTGTTCCTCGGCGTGTTCTACCATCTCCGCTATCCGCTTCTGGGCCTGGACATCGTCACCTCCATGACGCGATCGAGCCTGTTCTTCCAGACCCTGACGATGCCGCAGGAAGGACAAATCGAATGCCCCGACAACATGACGATCATGGATCGCGACCTCATGCTCGGCTCGGCGTGGCCCAAGATGGCGTTCGTCGAGCACGCCCTCGAGGGCGACCCGACCAATTGGTGGGTGCCCAACCATGCGGCGGTCGAGGCGATGCTGCGCTCCTGCGGCTGGCGCTCGGTTCAGTGCCTCGGCGAAGAGATCTATCACTGTCAAGACCTGGCGACCGGCGCGTCGCAGTTCACGGAATACATGCCGCGCGCGACTCGAACTCACGCCATGGACTGAGGGAGCTTCGGAGACGCGTCACGGGGCCGCGGCGCGTCGCTCCTCGACGATGGGAATGACTCGTTGCGCGAGCCGAACCGGCTCTTCCACGATCGCCGTCTTGCGCGTCTGCCCGCTCGGGAGACTCTCCTCGAGCAGTCTGCGGAAGTAGTCGATGGTGGCTCGCAGGCCGGTGTTCAAGTCGGTCCGGGGCTGCCAGAGGAGCGAGGCTCTTGCCCGCGAGATGTCCGGCTGCCTTCGGATGGGATCGTCCTGCGGGAGCGGCTTGAAGGTGATGTGGGACTTGGACTCGGTCAGCAGAAGGACGCGGTCGGCCAGATGCAGCACGGTCACTTCATGGGGATTGCCGAGGTTCAGGGGGCCGGTGAGGTCGGCCGGGCTCTCCATCAGGGCCAGCAGGCCGTCGATCATGTCCTTGACGAAGCAGAAGCTGCGGGTCTGCCTGCCGTCTCCGTAGACGGTGATCGGCTGATTCTGCAGGGCCTGGACGATGAAATTGCTGATGACTCGCCCGTCGTCCTGGTCCATGCGGGGGCCGTACGTGTTGAAGATCCGGGCGATCTTGATCTCGACGCCGCAGCGGCGATGGTAGTCGAAAAAGAGGGTCTCGGCGCACCGTTTGCCCTCGTCGTAGCAGGCCCGGATGCCGTTGGGATTGACGTTGCCCCAGTAGTCCTCCTGCTGGGGGTGTTCTTTGGGATCGCCGTAGACCTCCGAAGTGGAGGCCTGGAGAATTCTCGCTTTGCGTCGGGCCGCGAGGTCCAGCAGATGGATCGAGCCGTAGACGGACGTTTTGAGCGTGTGAATCGGGTCGGCCTGATAGTGCACCGGCGACGCAGGACATGCCAGGTTGTAGATTTCATCGACTCGCAATTCCAAGGGCTCGATGACGTCATGTTTGATGAATCGAAAGCCTCGATGGCCCATCAAGTAGGAAATGTTCTCCATGCGTCCGGTTTCGAAGCTGTCGAGACAGAACACGTGATGGCCGAGGGCCAGCAATCGTTCACAAAGATGAGACCCGAGGAACCCCGCGCCTCCCGTGACCAGAACCCGTTTTCCCTGCATCATGCCGCACCTTTCCTCTGCCACGTTGCCAGA
>JBDKUU010000235.1:0-6482 GCA_039679525.1 Phycisphaerales bacterium
CTCCATTGGCTCACCACGGTTGACCGTCAAGGCCCGACAGGGTCTTACACATTTTGAAATAGTCCAGACGCCGCCCATTCTCGACTTCGAGGCTCGCCCGCTCGACCGTGGCGTAGCCCAGTCGATCGTAGAACTGCTTGGCGGGCAGCGAGGCGTCCAGTTGGATCGCGGCGACGCCCAGCAGGGTCGCCTTGGCCTCGAGGTACTGCATGATTAAGCGGCCCAGGCCGTGCCTCTGCAGTCCGGGTTCGATGAAGAGCCGCTTGATCTCGCTGCCGAGCAGCGTCCCGGTCCCGAGAATCCGGCCGGCCTTCTCCAGCACGAGCGTGAAGCCTTGCCCGGCGTCCTCGGCGATCGCCGAATCCCCGTGATAATTGGCGAAGAACCGCACCGCCTCCATGCAGTAGTGCCCCGGGTAGCAGGCCGCGATCGTCCGGTGAACCAGGGACTTGACCGCGAACAGGTCGGTGTCCCGGAACTCCCGAAGCGCAGGCCGGTCCCGTTTCGTCACGACCCGTTCTTCGTTGCGTCTGGACAAGGTGGGCGTGCGAGACAAACGTTCTCTGATCAAAGTCGCGGTCGCGTATCGCCGGTCAGGGCTGCGTCCGCAGGTGAAAGGACTCTCTTCGTGCATAGGTACCCCGCTAGAAATTCGTTTGGATAATTGACTTGATCGATCTGGAAGCCGACTCTCTCGAGCATGCCTTCCATGATCCACTGGTAGGTGCTGTATTCGTCACGGACATGGGTCTCGGGTTCGCGTCTGCCGGTGGGGCCCATCTGTTCGCTCATCGTGTCGATGAACCGCGTGACCGAGGTCGCGTAGCTCTCGACTCCAAACGAGAAGATCACGTCGAACAGATAGAACCGGCCGCCCGGCCTGATCATCCGCGCCAGCCTGTACAGGCCGACCTGTTTCCAGAAGTCGGGCAGGTGATGCAGCGCCACGGTCGAGACGACGGCGTCCACGGGCTCGGTCCGGTGCTCGTACGTGAGAAAGCCGCCGTGATGAAACTCGATGTTGGCCATGCCGGCTTCATTCGCCTTCACGCGGGCCAGGTCCAGCATCGCCGGCGACACGTCCACTGCATAGATCTTTCGGTATCGCTCTGCCGCGTGGATGGCGAATGCACCGGTTCCGCAACCCATATCGATCAGCGTAGCCGATGAATCCAGAGCCAATAGACACATGATCGTCTCGGCCTGACGACGGTAGTCCCGGAACCGCTGATGACGCGCATCATAGTCCTTGGCCAGTCGAGCGTCGCTGTAGTCCACGCCGCTGGCTTTCATCTCGTCGTACTGCCACGCGGGCCTTTCGCCGGCCTGATCGCCGGTATCCCGGGCCGAGGGCCCCTTGTCTGTCTCCCGATCTTTCGTCATGCGAACATACCTCCTACACTCCCGCCAAGCCGGAGCTTTGCGGATACGATGGAAATAAAAAAAGCCTTTCAGGGTCTCGTGCTCCCTGAAAGGCTCGGTAATTTTTTCGGCGTGTTACCAGGTCCTTTTAGGGAGCAGCCTCCTTTTCCGAGGCCACCTTGATAATGCTAGCGCACATTACGGCGACAGCAGCGGCGGCCGGGCGGAAGCGCAGACTCTGCATCGTCCCGTCGTGGCGGGTCAGATGCGTGAGCCTGTTGTCCCTGAAATTGACCATTAGAAGAATCCGTGCAAAATTGCGATTAAGAGCCTATCCTACGAAACCCGACAAACGATGTCAAGTCCCAATGCTGCGGAAAATCCTGACACACGTCAAAATTTCCGCGATAGCCCCGGGGGGACGCCCGATCAGGTCAGGAATTTGCCGATCGCTTTCTTGAACAGCTCGACGCTCGCGTGGAGGTCGGCGACTTCGATATACTCGTCCACCTGGTGACACATTTTGGGTTTGCCGGGTCCGTAGATCACGATCGGGGCCCCGAGGGGCAGCAGGTGCGGCGCGTCGGTCGTGTAGCCGATCACGTTCGTCAGATCGACGCCCACCGCCGAGCAGAACGTCTTGACGAAGTCGCACTCGGGGTCGGTCTCGATCGCCTGGGCCGAACGGTCGACGACCAGTTCGCCGTCGAACTGGGGGACACGGCTCTTGAGCGTGGCGAGCATCCGTTCGAAATCGTAGCGAATGGTCTCGTGGTCCTGTCCCGGCAGCGTGCGGATGTCCACGCCGAGCGTGCAGCGGTCGGGGACGATGTTCATCGCTTCGCCGCCGCTGATCGTGTTGATGCTCATCGAGCACTTGCCCAGCGACGGGTGCGGCTTGACCTGGACCTCGTAATGTTCGAGTTCGTCGAGCACCCGTTTCATCGAGCCGATCGCGTTGACGCCCCGCTCGGGCATGGAACTGTGGACCGCCTTGCCCCGCGTGGCGATCTTGAGCCAGAACAGGCCGCGATGGGCCGTGACTACCGCGAAGTCCGTCGGCTCGGGGACCACGATGCCGGCCAGCGGGGGCAGCGACTCGCGATCCTGCATGAATCGCACAACGCCGCTGCTGTCGGTCTCCTCGCCGGCGGTGGCCGCGAAGACGATGTCGCCCTGGAGTCCCTCGCTGGACCGGGCCATCTCGCAGATCGCCGCGGCGACCGTCGCGATCCCGCCTTTCATATCCGTCGTGCCCCGGCCGTAGATCTTGCCCTTGTCCTCCACGGCCGCGAACGGCGGATGCGTCCAGTTCTCTTCCCCGGGCCCGACGACGTCGAGGTGACAGACGAACAGCAGGGCGGGACGCCGCCGGTCGGTCTTGACATGCGCGACGACGTTGGCCCGGTTGCCGTCCCATTGATCGACCTGGCAATCGACGCCGTGGCGGTTGAAGTAGGTTGCGATGACTTCGGCGGCCAGGGCTTCGCCCTTGTGCCGGCTCGAATCGGCCTGAATCAGTTGTCGGAGAAAATCCTTCATCGTGGTCGTCCTATGCTTTCTGCGGGTCCGTCAGGGCCCATGCGATCGTGTCAACGCGAACGCCGGCTGATCGAGCCGGAGCGGTCGTTGTAGCAGATTCCGAGGCTTTCGTCCATGGTCCCGCGGGGCCGCTTCTTGACCCGGTTTGACGCCGGAAAAATATCTCGGGGACATGGGTAATTTTGGTTGCGGAGGACCGCGCCCCCGCAGATAATAAACGGTTCAAAACTATGGACATCGGGCGCCGCGGCGACGGTTCGCCGACCCGAGCCATGAGGAGATTACATGGGACCCATATTACATGGCCTGGTTAAACTTCAGAGTGTAGAGAATCGCCTGCGGGCCGCTAAGGCCAAGCTGTCCCGCAGCAGAAGAAGCGTCATCATCCAGGAGAATCAGGTTCGAAGCCTTCAGAACGCTCTGGAGGCCAAACGAGAAGAGTTGCAACTGACGAAGGTGCAGTCCGGCCGTCTGGAGTTGGAACTCAAGACCCGCGACGATGAAGTCAGCAAGCTCAGGGCCGCGCTGAACACCGCCAAGAGCAACAAGGAATACGCCGCCGTGCTGACGCAGTTGAACACGACCCGAGCGGACAACTCCAAGCTCGAAACCCAGAGTCTCGAGCTGATGAAGGGCGTGGAGACGGACGAGGCGGAGTGCCAGAACATCCAGCGGCAGATCGAAGAGCAGAAGCAGTTGCTCGAACAGACGCGGAAGGCCTCCGACGCCGCGGCCGTCGAGCACGAAGCGGAGATCGCCAGGATCCAGGTGGAGTGGAACGAGGCGGCCAAGGCGATTCCGCCCGAGCCGCTCAAGGTCTTCAAACGCGTGGCCGAGACGTATGACGGCGAGGCGGTGGCGCAGGTCGAGGAACAGGAGGGGCGGCACGCCGCGTACAGTTGCGGCGGCTGCTTCATGGGCATCACCGCGGAAAGCGTGAACCTGTTAATCACCCGAGACGACATCATTCGCTGCCCCAACTGCACGCGAATTCTCGTGCTCAACCCCGCTCAGATCCACGTATGAAAGTCGTGGCCCACACCGACGGCGGCAGCCGGGGCAACCCGGGACCGGCCGCAGCCGGCTTCGTGCTCGAGGATGAAGCCGGCGAACGGCTGTTGGCCAGGGCCTTCTTCCTGGGCCACGCCACGAACAACGTCGCGGAGTACACCGCTCTGGTCCGGGCCCTCGAAGCCGCCAGACAGATCGGCGCCTCGGATCTCACCGTCTACACCGACAGCGAACTGATGGTTCGCCAGCTCAAGGGGCAGTACAAGGTCAAGAGCGAGCTGATCCAGCCCCTGTTCGAACAGGTCAACGAGCTACGGTCCGGCTTCGCAAGCTGCCTCGTCGTTCACGTCACTCGTGACAAGAACAAGGAGGCGGACCGGATCGTCAACAAGGCCATGGACGTCGGACACGATGTCGAGGAGGGCGTCGCCGCCAAGGCCCCGAAGCCGGGGGCGGCCGTGCAAAGCGGCTTTGTCCAGAAGAGGCTTCGCCTGGGCGTCCTGATCAGCGGCGGCGGTCGGACCTTGCTCAACATCCTGGAAAGCATCAAGCGCGGTGAACTGAACGCCGAGGTTTCGATCGTCATCAGCTCGCTCTCCACGGTCGCGGGCGTCGAGCGGGCCCGCAAGGCGGGACTGCCCGTGAAGGTGATCCGCAGGAAGGACTACGCGGACCTCGGGGCGTTCAGCGTCCGGCTCGAAGAGGAGCTGGCGGCGGCCGATGTCGATTTGGTCGTGCAGGGGGGGTGGCTGTGTCTCTGGAAGATCCCCCCTCGCTACGAGAACCGCGTGATGAACATTCATCCGGCCTTGCTGCCCAGCTTCGGAGGCCAGGGCATGTGGGGTCACCACGTTCACGAAGCGGTGCTGGCCGCCGGCTGCAAGGTCAGCGGGTGCACCGTTCACTTCTGTACCAACGAATACGACAGGGGCCCCATCATCGTGCAGCGCACCTGCCCCGTGCTGGACGACGACACGGCCGACACCCTGGCCGACCGAGTCTTCGAGCAGGAATGCCTCGCGTATCCCGAGGCGATCCGCCTCTTCGCAGAAGGGCGGCTGCAGATCGAGGGAAACCGGGTGAAGACCCGGTAGATGATAAGTCGCGTCTGCTCTCTCGGTTCCGTTGGCAGTCCACACGTCCGTTCGATGAGAGAACCCCTCTGGCGGTCTGTGTGTCGGCAAGCGCATGGAAAAGAGAGGTTACTGACGGAATCGCGGGGCGGAGGGCGGACAGAACACCGATTCCGACGCTCCGCGTCGGGAGTTTGGCGCATTTGGGCCACCAGCACAAAAGGGGTGTTGCACGCCCTCATGCCGCGTCTGGCCCCACAAGCGAACGCTTCGTTCGCGTCCAACCGGAGGCTGCAACGCGAAAAACTCACCCTGCACGACCGCTTCGGGCGTGCCCCTCTCCGGCGGTGCTGAGGACCCGGGAATTTCGTGAAGAATCAAAAGAATAGGCCGTGCGTCCGGTGTTGGACGCACGGCCTTTTGGGTCTTCACAAGGGCCGAATGGGCCTTGTTCTTAGTGAGATTGTACGGGTTCCTTCTTGGTCTTCTCGGGCTCGATGATTTCCTCGCCGTCGAACTTGAGGTGCTCCTCGTCCTGGACGTCGATCTTGACCAGGTTCTTGCCTCTGAACTTGCCGGCCAGCACCGCCTCGGAGAGCGGGTCTTCGATGTAGTGCTCGATCGCCCGACGCAGAGGCCGAGCGCCGAATTCCGGATTGTACCCTTTGTCAATCAGGAACTCCTTGGTCGCCGGCGTCAGCTCGAGCTTGAGCCCGTGATCGACCAGACGCTTGAACACCTTGTTCAACTCGTAATCGACGATGGTCTGCAGGTCGTCCCGGGTCAGCGGGTGGAAGACGATCGTGTCATCGACACGGTTGAGGAACTCCGGCCGGAAGTGTCGTTCGACTTCCTTCGACAGGATGTCCTTCATCTTCTCATAGCTGTGCTCGGCCGATTTCTTGCCGAATCCGAACCCGCCCTGGTTCTTGATCAGTTCCGCGCCGATGTTGCTGGTCATGATCAGGACCACGTTGCGGAAGTCGATGCCCCGGCCGAAGCTGTCCGTCAGACGGCCTTCGTCCATGATCTGGAGCAGCATGTTGTAGACGTCCGGGTGGGCCTTCTCGATCTCGTCGAGCAGGAGCACCGCGTACGGCCGCCGGCGAATCCGTTCGGTGAGCTGGCCGCCTTCCTCATAGCCGACGTATCCCGGAGGGGCGCCGACCAGTCGGCTGACGTTGTGTTTTTCCATGAACTCGCTCATGTCGAGCCGCACCAGAGCGTTGCGGTCGTTGAACATGAACTCCGCCAGCGCCTGGGCGAGCAGCGTCTTGCCGACGCCGCTGGGTCCGAGGAAGATGAAGCAGCCCATCGGACGGTTCGGGTCCTTCATGCCGCTTCGGCTTCGCCGCACGGCCTTGGATATCGCCGTGATCGCGTCATGCTGCGAGACGACCGTCTTGTGCAGCTCGTTCTCGAGCTCCAGAAGCCGCTGGGTTTCCTTCTTTTCGAGCTTCGTCAACGGGACGCCGGTCATGTTGCTGACGACCT
>JBDKUU010000236.1:0-1652 GCA_039679525.1 Phycisphaerales bacterium
CCAGGCGCCCGGCTCGCCGGACTACACGGCCGGCACCACCGTCGATTTCGGCGGCGTCTCGGCCAAGTTCGTCAAGCTCACCATCAACAGCAACTGGGGCGGCGCGGCTCCCCAAGTCAGTCTCGCAGAGGTGCGGTTCCTCTATGTTCCGGTCCAGGCCCGTGAGCCGCAGCCGGGCGATGCCGTCGCCGGCGTCGACATCAGCAGCGCGTTCAACTGGCGGCCCGGCCGCGAGGCGACCTCCCACAAGGTCTTCTTCGGCGTCGACCGCGACGCCGTGGCTGCCGGCACCGCCGCGTCCAAGACGGTGACGGACCACAGCTACACCCCGGCGTCCATGGACTTCGGAACCGACTACTTCTGGAAAGTCGACGAGGTCGGCGACACGGGCACGTATGAAGGCGACGTTTGGACCTTTGTCAGCCAGGAATACGCCCCGATCGACGACTTCGAAGGCTACACCGACGTCGAAGGCGCCCGGATCTACGAGTCCTGGATCGACGGCGTGACCAACAGCCTCAGCGGTTCGACCGTGGGCTACATGCAGGCCCCGTTCGCCGAGAAGACGATCAAGCACGCCGGCGGGCAGGCCATGCCGCTGTCGTTCAACAACGCCGCTTCGCCGTTCGTGTCGGAGGCTGAACTGGCGTTCGAAACGGCCGAGAACTGGACCACCAACAGCGCCGACAGCCTCGTCGTGTACTATCGTGGCGTGGCTCCCGGTTTTGCGGAGTTGCCTTCCGGCCAGATCATCATGAGCGCCCTCGGCACGGATGTCTGGGATGTGGCCGACCAGTTCCGCTTCGCCTACAAGACCCTCAACGGCGACGCCACCATCGTGGCTCGCGTCGAGAGCATCGTTCAGAGCAACGCCTGGGCCAAGGGCGGCGTCATGATCCGCCAGAGCACCGAGACGGGCTCGGTCCACGCGTTCATGCCCATCACCCCCGGCGGCAGCGGCGCGGGCAACGGCGCCAGCTTCCAGAACCGGCCCACGGCGGCCGCCGCTTCGGCAAACGCCGACAACACAGGAGCCGTTGTGGCCGCTCCGTACTGGGTGAAGCTCGAACGCAAGGGCAACGCCTTCTCCGGCTACATTTCTCCGGACGGCAAGACCTGGACTCAGTTGGGCACGGCTGTGACGATCCCGATGACGGGTCCTGTTCTGATCGGTCTGGCTCTGTGCAGCCACGACGCCGCCATCCCGACCAGCGCGGTCTTCTCCAATCTGAGCATGACCGGCAACGTGACCGGCGCCTGGCAGCACGCCGAAATCGGCGTCGCGCAGCCTGTGGGCAACTCGGTCGAAGGCCTCTATCTGTCTGTCAAGGACAGCGGCGGCAAGACCAAAGTCGTCCAGTGCCCCGACGCGATGGCGACCGCGGCCGTGACCTGGCAGGAGTGGAAGATCCCGCTCAGCGAGTTCACCTCGGCCGGCGTCAAGATGAACGCTGTCAAGTCGCTGGTGATCGGCGTGGGCGATAAGGCCGCTCCGAAGACCGGCGGAACGGGCATCGTGTACATCGACGATATCGGTTACGGACGCACGCATCAGTAAGCGTCGCGATGTCTGGAGCATCGTAACACCCAAGCGGGGTCCGCGTCCAAACGACGAGGGCCCCGCTTCTCTTATATCTTGGTTCTTCACGAAA
>JBDKUU010000237.1:0-5674 GCA_039679525.1 Phycisphaerales bacterium
CTACAGCTATTACGGTTCCGACGGCCTCTATTCGTACAATCGCGGCCCGGGCATCGAGATCACGGTGGCGAGCGTAGCCGGCGGAGCCGTGGGCGCGGCGGTCGCGTTGCCCGCCTTGGCGAAGGCTCGCGAGCAGGCCCGGACCGCCGTCTCGATGAACAACCTCAAGCAGATCGGCCTGGCGATGCACATGTATGCGGATAGTCACGACGGGAAGTTCCCCTCGGATCTGGACGCGGTAAAGAGCTATCTCGCCAATTCCGCGATTCCCGAGTCCCCGCGAAAACCCAGAGATTTCGATGGCCCCAGCTATATCTACATTCCCGACCAGGGTCAGGATGGCTACCCCGGAAACATCGTGGCGTACGAGAATCCCGAGTTCGCCGGGGACTGGATCGTGGCGCTTTTCCTGGACGGCCATATCGAGAAGATGACGCCGGATCGGTTCCAGAGCGAGCTGGAGGCCACGTACGAGAAGCTGGGCCGGCCTATGCCGGGGGAAGAGGAGGATCAAGAGGGTCAGGAAGAGAATCAGGAGGACACCGAAGACGAGGACAACTCGGGCGACGAGGAGGAGACGGAGACGCCGGACACGCAGCCGGTGGTCTTCGCGATACCAGGGATGTGACCGTCGGGGTTGATGGCTCCGTTCGCGGAAAACGGGCCGCCGGACGGTATTCCATTGAACTGCGGCGTCTCGATCCATATAATCCGGCTTCCCAAATGATCTGTGCTTGAAGGATTTGTTATGGCTAAGAATGAAAGAGTCGTGTTGGCATACAGCGGCGGGCTGGATACGAGTGTGATCCTCCCGTGGCTGAAAGAGACCTACGGATACGATGTGATCGCGTTTGCCGCCGAGCTGGGGCAGGGCGACGAGCTGGCCGGGATCAAAAAGAAGGCCCTGGAGTCGGGGGCGGTCAAGTGCGTCGTGAAGGACCTCCGGCGGGAGTTCGTCGAGGAGTATATCTGGCCGATGCTCAAGGCCGGCGCGGTCTACGAGAACGGCTACCTGCTGGGCACCAGCATCGCGCGGCCGTTGATCGCCAAGCACCAGGTGGAAGTGGCCCACGCGGAGAAGGCCACGGGCGTCGCCCACGGCGCCACCGGCAAGGGCAACGACCAGGTGCGGTTCGAGGTCACGTACATGGCCCTCGATCCCTCGCTCAAGATCATCGCCCCGTGGAAGGACCCCAACTGGAAACTGACCTCGCGGGAGGCGGCGGTGGATTACGCCCGCCAGCACAAGATCCCGATCGAGCAGAGCAAAAAGAAGATCTATTCGCGGGACCGCAACCTCTGGCACATCAGCCACGAGGGCGCAGACCTCGAAGACCCGGCCAACGAGCCGAAGGACGATCTGTACGTGATCTCCAACGCGGTCTCGCAGACCCCAAATCGACCGGACTACGTGACGCTGGAGTTCCTGGAGGGCGTCCCGGTGAAGCTGGACGGCCGGCTGACGAACCCGGTGAAGCTCATCGAGACGCTGAACCTCGTCGGCGGCAAGCACGGCGTGGGGCAGGTGGACATCGTCGAGAACCGCCTGGTCGGCATGAAGTCCCGCGGCGTGTACGAAACGCCCGGCGGCACGATCCTGATGACGGCCCACAACGCCCTCGAGACGCTGACCCTCGAACGCGAGACCCTGCACTATAAGCAGCAGGTCGCGCTCAAGTACGCCGAGCTGGTCTATTACGGCCTGTGGTTCAGCCCGCTCCGCGAGGCGCTGGACGCCTTCGTCAACATGACCCAGCGGAACGTCACGGGCGAGGTTCGTCTGAAGCTCTTCAAAGGCCGCTGCACCGTGGCGGGCATGAAGAGCCCCAACAGCCTTTACCAGATGGACCTAGCCAGCTTCAAGATGGGCGAAGAGTACAACCAGTATGACGCGAAGGGCTTCATCCGGCTGTTCGCTCTGCCGGTGAAAGTGGCCGGCATCGTCAACCGAAAAGCGAAGGCGTAGCAATTGATTAAGGATTATGGATGATGGATGATTGAAGCGGATGAGGCCTCGCCTCTTCCAATAATCAATAATCAATCATCCATAATCAATCCGAAGGGACTCGCGTGACGCCGCAGGAGTGGATCATAGCGCTCTACTTGTTCCTGTTCGGCTGCTGCATCGGCAGCTTCCTGAACGTGGTGATCTATCGGCTGCCCCGCGAGAAATCGCTGAGTCATCCCGGATCGGCTTGCCCTCACTGCGGCAAGCCGATCCGTTTCTATGACAACATCCCGCTGCTGTCGTGGCTCATCCTGAGGGCGAAGTGCCGCAACTGCAAGGCCCCGATCTCGCCGCGGTATTTCATCGTCGAACTGCTGACGGGCTCGATCTTCGTCGGCATGTACCTCGTCTATTTTCACACGAACGTCCGGGCCACGATGGACATCCCGGGAAGCTGGTTCATCTATGCCCTGCACCTGGTCCTGATCGGGGCGTTCATCGCCGCGTCCGGGATCGACCTGGAACTGTGGATCATTCCGCTGTCCATCTGCTGGTTCGTCACGGCGGCGGGCCTGCTCGGTTCGGCCGCGGCCGGGTACATCATCGATCCCGGGGCGATCAAGGATTTCTGGCTGCTCCCTGCGGCCTCGCCGCGGACGGGGGCCCTCGCCTTGGGAGCCGTCATCGGACTGGGCATAAGCTGGCTTCTGCTGCGGACCGGGGCCCTGAAGCGAAGTTACGAGCAGGCCGCGGCCGAGGACAAGGATGCGACGCCCGTGGACGATCACGGCAGGACCGTGGGGCCGGGCCCGTTCGACGAGCCGCAGTACAACCATCGACTCGAAGCTTTGCGAGAGGTTCTGTTTCTGCTGCCGATCGTCGCCTGCGCCGTGCTGGCGGAGAGGATTCTGACGTTGGAGCGGATCGCGACCTCGTGGGATCGTCTGCTGGCCTATCCGGCGGCCACGGGGCTGCTCGGGAGTCTTTTCGGGTACTTTGTCGGCTGCGCCACCGTGTGGGCCACCCGCATCCTGGGGACCCTGGGTTTCGGCAAGGAGGCGATGGGACTGGGCGACGTGCACCTGATGGGGGCCGCGGGGGCGGTGATAGGTCCGGTAATGGTGGTGATTGCCTTTTTTATCGCGCCGTTCTTCGGGCTGGGCTGGGCACTCTTCCAAATGCTGTCGAAAAAAATTCGCCAGATTCCCTATGGTCCCTTCTTGTCATTGGCTATCTTGACTGTTATGATTTTCCACGACTGGATTTTCGACCGCGTCCATATCATGTTGAGTTTGTGACGCGACAGGGAAGGGTTTCTGTGTAATGCAGGGAGGTGCCGCATGCTTTTGGTCAGAAAGTCTATTGTTCCGCTCGTGTGTCTTGTCACCGTCTCCTTGATGTCCGGCTGCACGGACTACAAGAAGAAATACGATTACCTCAACGTCGAGCATCAGAACCTCAAGGGACGGTTCGAGAATCTCGAGACCGAGAGGCAGCAACTGGCCGACCGCATCGCGGCGGATCAGCAGACGATCGACGAGCTGCAGCGGCAGATCCAGGAACTCAATAAGACGCCCGCCGAGGCGACCGGATTTGAGGGCATGGATGTGGCCTGGGACGCCTCCGCGGGAACGATCACGGTGACCCTGCCGAACACGATCCTCTTCGAATCGGGCAAGGCGTCGCTGAAGAACGCCACCAGCGCCGAACTCGATCACGTTCTGTCGGTCGTCAAGCAGAAATACGCCGACAAGGACATCGACGTCGTCGGCCACACCGACACCGATCCGATCGTGAAGACCAAGGATCAGTGGAAGGACAACCTGGAGCTGTCCGCTCAGCGGGCTCTGTCGGTGGCCCGGTACCTGATTCAGCACGGCATCCCGGAGAAACAGGTTCGCGCCGATGCCTGCGGTTCGGCCAGACCGGTCACCTCCAACTCGAGCTCTGCGGGCAAGGCCAAGAACCGCCGGGTCGAGATCGTCGTGAACATGCGACGCGCGGCGCCGAAGACGCAGCAGGCCCAGCCGGCTCAGGCATCGCCGGCCAACGGGAATGCTTAACCCTTCGAAGCGATCACGATGACGAATTCGTGATTGGCGGGATCGAACTGAATGCTTTCGACGGTTCCGGATGCGGGTGAAACGATGAGTTCGTCCGCGTCCGGAACCTTTTGTATTGTTTCTCCGCTCCGCACCACGTCGCCGACTCTCACCTCCAGATGATACGTGGCGCTGACCCTCAGAATCGTTTTCCCCTCGTTCATTCCAGCAGGCTCACTTCACCGGTCGCGGGAAGGGCCGAATGCCCAGCAACTGAGCGATCTTCTTCGGAATGTCCGTGTTCTCCTGCACGCCCGCGAACCGCGAGGCGCCGGGCCCGAGGGCCCAGATTCCTACAGGGGCGCCGGAATGCCCCTTGGTCGCCCATTTCACAGTGAGCCTGGCGTCGCCCTTGTCCTCATTGCCTGCGCCGATGAGGGTCATGCCGCCGGTCTCATGATCGGCGGTCACGACCACCAGCGTGTGGCCGTCCTTCATTGCGAAGTCGACGGCAGCCTCCACGGCCTGGTCGAACAGGAGGGTCTGGCGGATCGAGCCGCTGGCCTTGTTTGCGTGACATTCCCAATCGATCTGGCTGCCCTCGATCATCAGGAAGAAGCCGTAGCGGCCGTCGGTGGATTCGAGGTTCGCTCGCTTGAGCACTCGAATCGCCTTTCGCGTCAGGGTGGCCAGGCTCGGCTCGGGCTCCGCGGTGGTCAGGGCGTCGAACTGGAACAGGCCCAGGACGTGGGCCGCGTCGACTGCCTGCAGCTCATCGGCGGTCTTGACGTAGGAATACCCGGCGGCCTTGGCCCGGGCCAGGAGGTCCACATCGTCCTTGCGGCCGCTGTTCGGATCGGATTGCGGCAGGAAGTACTTGCGGCCGCCGCCGAACAGGACGTTGATCCGGTTGCCAATCAGTTGTTCGCAAATCTGGGGCTCCATCGTCCGCGACTTGACGTGCGAGCCGAACGAGGCGGGCGTCGCGTGGCTCATCGTGCACGTGACGACCAGGCCGGTGGCGAGCCCCTTGGCCTTGGCGGCCTCCAGGATCGAACAGTACGCTTTCTCGTCGGGGTCCATTCCGATCATGGCGTTGTTGGTCTTGACGCCGCAGGCCAGGGCCGTGCCCGCCGCGGCCGAATCCGTCACGCGGGAGTTGGCCGAATAGGTTCGCACCAAACCCGACACCGGAAGCCGCTCCAGGTACAGTTTGCCGCCGGGCCCAACGACCGTCGAACCGGCCAGGGTCACCTGATTGATGCCCATGCCGTCGCCGATGCAGAAGATCACGTTCTTGACCTTGGTGGAGCCGGTCAGCGGGTAGAGATCCGTCGTGGGCGAAGGCTTGTAGAAGCTCAGGTTGTTCGGGTCGACCTTGGTGGTCTCATAGTTGTACGTTGTGGCTCCGATCGTCAAAGTCGCGCCGACAGCGGCGATCAGGACGCTCAGGGGAAGGGTTGCGATCAACAACGCGCGTACAGTTGTCTTCATGGTGCGGTCTCCTTAATGTGTTTCCAACCGCACGCTTTTTACCATACCCGCTTGTGTAATGCAAACACTAACCGCGCCGTCTCGTGTTGTAACCAGAAGTTTGCCGCCGGCCGGGGGATTCAGCACGCGGCCCTGTTCGTAGTCGCGTCGCCCGCAACTGCACAACACCACGGAAGGGGCGAGACGGTCG
>JBDKUU010000238.1:0-1763 GCA_039679525.1 Phycisphaerales bacterium
CAGCAAGCAGGCCCGCCAGCAGAACGCGGTGACCGTGTGGCTGAACGTCGACGAAACCTATGGACGGCTCCTCAAGGTGTTTCCGGCCGACGACATCCCCGAGGAGGTCCAGGTCGCCAACGGCTTCGTCGATTTCCAGAACGTGGACGATTTCCTGGCCTCGTTCTCGCTGCGGGAAACCGGCGTGGCCCTCGATGCGAACATGAACTTCAAGGACGGCAGCAAGTCCATGTTCTACAACCTGATTCGCACCCCGAACCTCAACAAGAACAGGCTCAAGGCCATCCCGGCGGAGGCGGTGGCTTTGATTAGTCTGACGCTGGGCGGCGCCGACTCGGCCCAGGCCCAGGCCATCGGCGCCAAGATCATGGAGGCGACCGGACAAGACCTCGGCCCCCAGATTTTCGGCAATATCGAGCAGATCACGCTGTTCGCGGCTCCCTCCAAGGACACGGTGACGACGCAGGGTTGGCCGATGCCCCCGGTGTTGCACTCGATCGGCCTGGCGGTGACCTGCAAGAATCCCGAACAGGTGCACCAGCTCCTGGGGACCCTGCTCCTGATGTCGCAGGCGCTCCCCCCGGGCACGCAGGAAGCCCCGGCGATCCCGGCCACCGGCCGGTTTGACGTGGCGCTGGCCAACGATATGAAGGTCTGCGGCTACACGGACCAGGCGAGCAAGACCCTCGTCCTGGCGCTCAATCCGCAGGTGGTCGACACCTCCGTCGCGGCCATGAAGCAGAACAGCTCCGTGGTCAGTGGGGGCAAGCTCCAGGACGCTCTGGCGACCTTGTCGCCTGCGACCAGCAAGCTCGTTCTCATCAACGCCGCCGGGGCGATCCGGATCGCGTCGCAGAACGTGCCGTTCCCGTCGGACGAGGTGGCCGCGGAGGCCCGCCCGTTGCTGGAGGAACTGGCCAACGCCGCCGAGAAGACGACTCTTCGTCTGCAAACGAGTGAGCAGGACAACAGCTTCAGCGTCCGGCTGAGCGTGAGCGATCTGCCGCCCATCAGCCAGATTGTCGGACCGGCCACGCGCCAGGCCCAGGTCCTGGAGAGCGCCCACGGCGAGGCGGGGGACAGCAGCGAGACGGCCGGCAAGGCAGTGTCCATCCTCCGGACGAACCGCTCTCCCGAGATCGACGGCAAAGCGGACGCCCTCTGGGCGGATGTGGAATCGAACAAGATCGCCAACGTGGCCTATGCCCCTGCCTCCGACGAGACGGAAGTCTCCGCCGGCATCAAGGCGATGTACGACAACGAGGCGCTCTCCCTGCTGGTCGACGTCGCAGACGAGAAACTGGTCAACGATTCTGACGAGTTCTGGCTGGACGACACCGTGGAGGTCTTCCTCGACGCAGACAACAGCAAGTCCGATTCCTATGAGGACAACGACTACCAGTATAACTTCTCATGGGACGGCTCGTCGCCGAGCATGGGCGAGACGAAGCACGACAAGACCGAAGGCGTCAAGTATGCTTTCGCCAAGACCGACGCCGGCTACCGGCTTGAGGTCAGGCTGCCCTGGTCCACGGTGGACGCCGATCCGCAGACCACCAGCCAGATTGGGCTCGACGTACACGTCAATGACGACGACGACGGCGGCGACCGCGATACGAAGCTCATGTGGTGTACGACGGAAGACAACGCCTGGCAGAACCCCGCCGCCCTCGGGACCGGCGAGTTGGCGAGACTGGTGGCGTGGTGGAAGCTGGATGAGAAAGAAGGCAGGACCGCCGCAGACAGCTCGGGCAACGGCTACG
>JBDKUU010000239.1:0-2719 GCA_039679525.1 Phycisphaerales bacterium
AATTCGAACCCTCTTTCGTAGTACTGGGTTAATTGCCGGGATGGCTCTGTGGCCGCGGCCCAACGCTCTTTGCGCGGTGAAAATAATCGGGCGAGGGGTCTTGACTGACGAGTGGCAATCCGTACATTGGTACGGTTTACTCCAGTGGGATGTACTATTTACGATTTTTGGCGGACGGCCGACGCCGCAAGTGCGTCATCGATGCGACGCGGCGTGCGAGTTCCGGGAAATGCGATTTCGCACCGTCGACGTCAAATGGCAAATAGTCAATAGTCAATCGGAAATGGTTTGGAGATGGATATGATCGAAGTCAAGGAACTGCGGCGCAGCTTCGGGCCGGTAGTTGCTGTTGACGGCATTTCATTCAGCGTGGAGAAAGGCCAGGTGCTCGGCCTGCTCGGCCCCAACGGCGCCGGCAAGACCACCGCCATGCGAATGATCACATGCTATATCCGCCCGGACAGCGGAACCGCCAGCGTGTGCGGGCACGACATCCGCAAGGATCCCCTCGGGGTCCGGCGATCGCTGGGTTATCTGGCGGAGAACTCCCCGGCCTACGGCGAAATGACGGTGGGGGGCTTCCTCAACTTCATCTGCGACGTCCGCCGGATCAAGGGCAACGACCGCAAGAAAGCCCTCGATCGCGTGGTGCCGATGTGCTCGATCGATTCGGTCTATCACCAGACGATCGAGACGCTCTCCAAAGGCTATAAACGCCGCGTTGGACTGGCCCAGGCCTTGATTCATGACCCGGCCGTTCTCATCCTCGACGAACCCACCGACGGACTCGACCCGAACCAGAAACACGATGTCCGCCAACTCATCACGAGCATGGGCAAGGACAAGTGCATCATCATCTCGACGCACATCCTGGAAGAGGTGGAGGCCATCTGCTCGCGGACGATCATCGTCGCCAAGGGCAAGGTCCTGGTGGATTCGACTCCCAAGCAGCTCCGAGAGCAGCACAAGCTCCCTCTCGAAGAGATCTTCCGCAAAGTCACGAAGATGAAGAAAAGCGCCTAAGATCATTGATGAAGGATGATGGATGATGGATTATTGAGAGGACATCGCAACCGTCATCGCCTGTGCAATCGGCACAAATCATCAATAATCAATCATCAATAATCAATGCAAGGAGTTCCTATGAATAGCTTCTGGGCGGTATTCAAGAGGGAGCTGAAAAGCTACTTTGCGACGCCTCTGGCCTACGTGTTTCTGGTCATCTTTCTCGTCGCGGCCGGGTACCTGACGTTCAATCTCGAAAAGTTCTTCGAGCTGCGGCAGGCGGACATGCAGACGTTCTTCGTGAACCTGCCCTGGTTGATGATCTTTATGGTGCCCGCGACCGCAATGCGGCTCTGGGCCGAGGAGCGCAAGGTGGGCTCCGTGGAGCTGTTGTGCACTCTGCCGATCACGATCACACAGGCCGTGCTGGGCAAGTTCCTGGCCGCCTGGGTCTTCCTTGGGATCGCCCTGGCGCTGACCTTCCCCATGGTCCTGACTGTGGCCTACCTGGGCAATCCCGACGGGGGGCTGATCGCCGCCGGCTACGTGGGCAGCTTCCTGATGGCGGGGGCGTTTCTGGCCATCGGGTGTTTCTTCTCCGCGATCAGCAAGAACCAAGTGATTGCGTTCGTGCTGTCGGCCGTCGCCTGTGCGATTCTCGCGTTCGCCGGCCGGCCGTCCATGCTGAACTACCTCTCGACGTTCCTGCCCGGCGGACTCGTGTCGGCCATCGGGACCATGAGCCTGCAGGAGCACTTCACCTCCCTGCAGCGGGGCGTCGTGCGATTCAAGGATCTCGCGTATTTCGTGTTGTTGATCGTGGGCTGGGTGGCAGCGTGCACGGTCGTTTTGGATGAAAGGAAGGCCAGTTGATGAACCGCACACTACGAGCCATTCTGGGTGCCGTTCTGATCCTGATCATCGTGTTCAGCGGCATCAGCATCTGTCAGAACGTCGGGGCGCGCCTGAATGTGGATGTCACCGACCAGGGCCTGTACACGCTGTCGGACGGAACCAAGGCGATCCTGGGCAAGCTCAACCAGCCCATTACCGCCAAGCTGTTCTTCGCCCGCAAGGCGGCGATGAAGGCCCCCGACCAGATCCAGTACTTCAACAACTATTTCGAATTCGTCAAGGCCCTGCTCGACGAGTACGTCGCGGCCTCGGGCGGCAAGGTCAAGCTCCAGGTGATCGACCCGCGTCCGTTCTCGGACGACGAGGAGCAGGCCATGCGGCTGGGCCTCCAGAAGTTCCCGATCACCGAAAACGAGAACTTCTTCTTCGGCCTGGCCATTCAGACGCAGTTCGGCGTGGACAAGGTGATTCCGTTCTTTTCGCCGGACCGGCACAACTTCGTCGAGTACGACATCAGCTACCTGATCGACACCGCGATCACCAAGCAAAAGAAGAAGATCGGCGTCATGAGCTCCCTGCCGGTGATGGGGCAGGACGCCAGCGACTACATGGCCCAGATGATGCGGATGCAGGGCCAGCAGCCGGAGCCGCCCTGGACGTTCGTCGAGCAGCTCAAGAACAAGTACGACGTGGTGACGGTCCCGACGGACGCCAATGAGGTCAACGATGTCGACATCCTGATCGTCGTGCACCCGAAGGACCTGCCCGAAAAGACGCAGTTCGCCATCGACCAGTACGTCCTCAAGGGCGGCCGGACGATTGTCTGCGTGGACCCGCATTGCATCTCGGACCGTCCGCA
>JBDKUU010000240.1:0-1650 GCA_039679525.1 Phycisphaerales bacterium
GCGGGTTCACGCTCCGCGCGACCTACGTTCGCGAGAATCGGGCCTACGTCAACGAGCAGATCGTGGACGTGCCGTGGTCGAACAAGGACCTGACCCTCGCCTGGGAGCATTTCACGTCGCTGCTGGAGCCGGGGCAGAAGGAGACCTGGACCGCGGTCATCATGGGGGCTGACGCCCGCAAGGCGGTGGCTGAGATGGTCGCGGCCTTGTACGACGCGTCGCTCGATCAGTACCTCGAACACGATTGGCCTCGCAAGTTCGGCGGATTCCGCGTGGAGAGCAGCCGGCTGAGCAGCCGATTCGAGAACACGTCGGTCTCGTTCAGAGCGATTTCGACCTTCTGGGGCGGGTATGTTGACGTGTCGCAAGTGACCTATCGCCATTTCCTGCCCAGCATCCTGGGATCGATCTATTGGGGCGGCGGCACAGTATCAAGAGGCCGCGGAGGCCAAGACAATGGTGCGCCGACCCCGGCCGCTCCGACTGACGGCGACAAGGGCGCCGAGGAAGCGCCGGCTCCTGAGCCGAGCGTCGATTTAGGCCAGGTCGCGGCCCGCACGAATCTCAACGAGACTGCATTTTTCTTCCCGCACCTGATGTCGGATTCGCAGGGCGTCGTGCGGATGGAGTTCACGATGCCCGAAGCCCTGACCCAGTGGAAATTCCTGGGCTTCGCGCACGACAAGCAGATGCGAAGCGGCTATCTCACCGGCACGACCGTCACGGCCAAGGACCTGATGGTCGAGCCGAACCCGCCGCGATTCGTCCGCGAGGGCGACGTGATCGAGTTCACAGTGAAGGTCACGAACGCCTCCGCCGCTCGCGTGGCGGGCAAGGTGAGCCTGACGCTGTCCGACGCTCGGACGCTGGACTCCCGCGACGAGGCTCTGGGCAACACGTCGCCCGAGAAGGATTTCGACGTGCCCAGCAAGGAGTCTCGCACGCTCTCGTGGCGGCTGACGATTCCCGATGGCTGTGAGTTCCTGATCTACCGGGCCGTGGGCGCGACGACGCGACTCAGCGATGGGCAGGAAGGCTATCTGCCGGTGCTCAGCCGCAGGATTCTCGTGACGGAGTCGCTGCCGCTGCCGATTCGCGGGGCCCAGACCAAGGAGTTCGAGTTCACCAAGCTCCTCCAGTCCGGCTCTTCGGACACGCTCATCAATCAGAGCCTCACGGTTCAGATGGTCTCGCAGCCCGCGTGGTACGCGGTGATGGCGCTGCCGTACCTGATGGAGTATCCGTACGAGTGCAGCGAGCAGATCTTCAATCGCATGTACGCCAACGCGTTGGCTGCGTACATCGCCAACTCTGACCCCAAGATCCGGCGGATCTTCGATCAGTGGAAGGCGACGCCGGCCCTGGACAGTCCTCTGGAGAAGAATGCGGACCTCAAGGGTCTGGCCCTGGAGGAGACGCCGTGGGTCCGCCAGGCGGTGGCCGAGTCGGAGGCCCGCAGAAACGTGGGCGTCCTGTTCGATCAGAATCGCCTGAGCAGCGAGACCTCGAACGCCTTGTTCAAGCTCAGTCAGATGCAGTATTCCAGCGGCCTGTGGCCCTGGTTCCCGGGCTGCGACGGCAGCGAGTATGTCACGCTCGATAGCACAACGGGCTTCGGCCGGCTCCGCCATCTGGGCGTCGAGGGCCTCG
>JBDKUU010000241.1:0-8399 GCA_039679525.1 Phycisphaerales bacterium
CCCGCATGGCGGAACGGTACGAGAAGGTCTATGAGGAGATCTTTCGACGAGAAGAGGAGAAAGCACGAAATCCGAAATCCGAAATCCGAAACAAATTCAAATGACCGAAATCCCAATGATCGAAACGCTGACGCCCCTCGGAAGGCCCGTTTTGGATTTTGGGTTTTGAACATTCGTGCTTGTTTCGGATTTCGAAATTCGAATTTCGGATTTCCCCCCGCAGGAGGGCTTCATGCGAAAGAGATTCGTCACACGCTACGAAGGCAACCCGATCCTCACGGTGGAGGACATCCCCTACCCTGTCGAGACCGTGCACAACGCCGGGGTCGTCAAGCACCAGGGCCGCTACATCATGCTGTTTCGCTCGCACCTGGACACCGGCCGGTCGATCCTTGGCTTGGCCGAGAGCCAGGACGGATTTCGCTTCACGCCCCGCCCGGAGCCATTCCTGACGCCGGGGAAGGAGCCGCCCTTCTCGGAGTACGAAGAGTACGGCGTCGAAGATCCGCGCATCACATTTCTCGAAGGCTATTACTACATCACGTACAGCGCGTACTCCCGTCATGGCGTGCGAATCGCGCTGGCCCGCACGCGCGATTTCCAGTCGATCGAGCGGGTCTCGCTGATCACTCAGGCCGACTACCGCAACACGGTGCTCTTCCCCGAGAAGATCGCCGGCCGCTACGTCCGCCTGGACCGCCCGCACTCGGAGATCAGCCCCTGGTCGATCTGGATCACGTACTCGCCGGACCTCGTGCATTGGGGCGACTCGAAGGTCGTCATGAAGCCGGTGAAGTACCACTGGGACGAGATGAAGATCGGCCCCGGCGCCCCGCCGATCAAGACGAGCAAAGGCTGGCTGAGCATCTATCACGGGGTCTTCCCCACGATGGACGGCTCCGTCTACCGCCTCGGAATCGCCCTGCACAAGCTTGATGATCCGGCGGTAATCCTGGGCGTCTGCGACCGCTGGATCCTCCAGCCCGAGGACCCGTGGGAGGTCGTCGGCTACGTCCACAACGTGGTCTTCACCTGCGGCGCGGTCCCCGAGCCCGACGGCACGCTCAAGCTCTACTGGGGCGGCGCCGACAAAGTCATGTGCGCCGGCACCGCGATCCTCGACGAACTGGTCGACGCCTGCCTGACCTATTCCCGCCCGGCGATGTAGCCTGTTCGTAGTGTGCTCGTAAGAGCATATCTTCCCTCTTCAGAGACACAGAAGATAACGCCTTACGGCATCACTACGAACTTCAGATTTCCGCCTCAAGAGAATTCTCATATTCTCTAGTGAAATCCTATTGACGACCAGAATACCTAACAGTACTATGCATATCAGCAACAGGTAATCGCGAAAGGAGGTATGCACCATGCCAGTCTCGAAGGATCTGGTTGCGGCGTCAGCGACTCCGCTGATCTTGTCGATCCTCGCCGAGGGCGACAGCTATGGCTATGCGATCATCCAGCGGGTCCGCGAACTCTCCGGCGGGCAGATGCAGTGGACCGACGGCATGCTCTACCCGGTCTTGCACCGACTGGAAAAACAAACCCTCGTCGAGTCGTATCTGGACGCCGCAGAGTCCGGGCGCCAGCGAAAGTACTATCGCATCAAGAAGAGCGGAACGAAGGCCCTGGCCGAGCACAAGAACCAGTGGCTCCTTGTACACAGTACTCTGCAGCAATTATGGGAGAAGAGACCATGTCTGACGTAGAAGCGAGAATCGAACGGTGGCGTGCCAGCCTGGTCGGATCGGAATTGCTGAGACAATCGGACGTGAGCGAATTGGAGAGCCATCTCCGTGAAGAGATGGAGCATCTGAAGACCGCCGGCCTACACGATGACGAGGCGTTTCTCGTCGCACGCCGTCGGCTCGGCGACCCCACGGCCATCGAGGAGGAGTTTGCCAAAGTAAACACATCTGAACGTCTGCTGAACCGGCTGTGGTGGATGGTATGGGCGATCTTGGTGTACCGGATCGCGGGTTGTTGCGGCAGTGTGATAGCCCAGGGCTCAGTTTGGGCGACCTACATGATGGGATTGGGTGTCAAAGCTTCCGCCACTTCCCTGATTCTCTCCGAAGTCGTCACGTTCACTGCGATAATCGCATCCTCCGTGTGGTTGACCATTCGTCACTTCCGCCACGATGGCTGTCGTCAAATCAGGCCGCCCACCCGACGGATGGTCGGAGCAGGCCTGACCCTGGCCCTGACGCTCCCGGCAGCAGCGTTCGCCATTGGCCGTGTGAGTATGCGGCACTTAGTAACATCGATGGGCCCAGAGAGCTATAGCCGGTTGATCCTGGCCAGAGATCCTGTAGACACAGTCTGGCGATTGCTGATGCCCGTTCTTCTGATCTCCGTTCTGGCGATCATTTCCCGGCGAGCCCATAGACGAGCTTCCGCAGTATAAGGCCGGGCCGATCCCTGGCACGCACTCTACGGGCAAACAGATTGTTCAAACTATGCGTCAGGATGCTGGCCACGACGGAGCGGCCTCTGTGGGCCGTGAGGCCGAAGACCAGGTCGAGAAGCAGGATCGAGAATGGTCCGCCATCGACAAGCTGTGCTCGTCGATGCCACCCGGAATCGAAAGCGGACTGTTCTGCTTCCCAGCCGGAGCAACGTGCCTGCCTTCCGGGGCACGGGCCACAGGTCACAAGCCACTCTCTTAGTGGGTCTTGCGTTTGCGGTCCATCAGGAGCGTGGTCTTGGCCCAGACCTCCGGCGGCAACGCCTCCTCCAGTACCTTGCGAATTTCCTGCATCGGCGTCCGCTGCGTCGTGTGCGTGATGATGATGTGCTCATTCTTCATGCAGGTCAAGAGGTGCGCCAGCTCTTTGATGTGCATGTGACGGCCCGCCTCGGCCCGACCCTCGTGATCCAGCTCGTAGAACGTGCACTCGGCGATCAGGATCTTGCTGTTCATCACGTAGTCGAGCTGGCAGAAGTCCACGTACTGCGTGTCGCCCAGATAGCTGACGATCGGAATCTCAACGGGGTTGTCGATCTGGATGCCCTGCTTCTTGAGCTCGACGATCTGCGGGCCGGTCAATTGAAGGTACTCCGACTTGAGCTTGCGGCGTTTCTCCAGGACGCAGAAACCGACCGAGCCGGGACTGTGCTTCGTGGGAAAGGCCCGCGCGAAGAGGTTCGGCTTGATCTGGTGCTCGTCGCCCGGCCGCACGCCCACGAGATTGGCGGGGATCTTGTTGCCGTCGACGTAGCCCCAGGCCGCGATGATCTCCCGCATCGGGGCGATCAGGTTGACCGGCGCGACGATCGTGCCGGGCGACATGCCGCTGAAGTTGCGGTTCGAAAGGTAATAGGCGAACCCCGCCGAATGGTCCATGTGTCCGTGCGTGAGCAGGACGGTGTTGATCGCGATGACCTGGTCGGGGGCCTTGCCGATGTCGAAGCAGACGTCGAGTTGCGGCATGGCGACCACCGTCTCCTCCCCGGCGATGGACTAGCCGAGCCGGTCCAGGTCGTCGATTTGAATGTGCGCTAAGCTGTGACTGGGCATTTCGATTTACTATCTACGATTTCCGATTTATTATTTGGCTGCGCCTGCATCTCCACGATTTGACCACGCAGGGCGCAAGGTCGCAAATAGTAAATGGCAAATCGCAAATAGTAAATAGCAAATGCCCGACACCAGAGAACATCGCGGTCCCCATCCGGCCGACGCGGAGTTGTTCGCCCCGGCCATGGTGCCCAGGCTGCGCCAAGCCGTGGCCGATTTCTCGATGCTGCTGACCAAGGGGTACGCCGACAAAAGCGCGTTGAAGCTGGTTGGCGACCGGTTCTCGCTCACGCAACGCCAGCGGCTGGCCGTAATGCGGGGCTCCTGCTCGGACCAGCAGTTGGAGAGCCGCTCGTCTCGGCGCATGCCGGTCGAGGCCCTGCGAAGCCGGGACCTCGCCATCGACGGCTACAACCTCCTGATCACGATCGAAGCGGCCCTGGGCGGCGGCCTGATCTTTCGCGGACGCGACGGCTGCTTCCGCGACCTGGCCAGCATCCACGGCACCTATCGCAAGGTCGAAGAGACAGTCCCGGCGGCGGAGATGATCGGGGATTTCCTCAGGGAGGCCGGCGTCGCGCGGGCCCTGTGGCTCCTGGATAGTCCCGTCTCCAACAGCGGCCGGCTCAAGACGCTCCTGGGCGACCTCGCCCGCGAGCATTCCTGGCCCTGGGAGATCCGCCTGACGATCAGTCCGGACGCAGAGCTGAGTTCACCGTTGGAGGTAGGGTGTGCCGTGCACACCAAGACCGAGATAGAAGGAAGCGGTGTGCACGGCACACCCTACATCGTCGTCAGCAGCGACAGCGTGATCCTCGACGCCTGCCCAACCTGGACCAACCTCGCCGCGGAGATCATTAGCCACAGGCTTCCTGAGACCAACGTGATTGACCTTGGTCTGCCCGCCGTATGATTCTTGGGGGCCGTCGTCCGCCGCATGTGACAGATCTTCGAGACTCGTCGTTCAGTCCCACCAGAAGAACCAGGTCTTCCCGCCACACAGAGTCGCCGCCAGCGACGACAAGGTCTCCGTTCCCTGCAGGACGATATCCGAGCAGTAGACAAACTGCTCCCAGGCCAAGGCGAGAGCCTGCTCTCTATCGGTCGGCGGACGACTGACCGTGCACTCGACCACATCGTTCGAGAGCGTAATGACGTCCGCTCCGTACTTCTCGTGCCAGTATCGCAGGAGAGCGACATGCTCATCAGCGCTCGGACACTCATTCCACCCGCCAAAGGACAAGTAAGCAGGCGCCTCCCACGATCTGGACGTAGGCACCTTGCATATCGCCACTCGCTTCAGAGGAGTCATCTTCACGATATCCATGTGACCGGTGAGATCCTGGGAGGGAGCCGCATTCGGCGGCCACTCGCCCTTCTCGGCGTGTTGATAGTACTCTCCATCCACCGCCAGCCGCTTGTCTATGAACGATCCTACGCTGATTCCTTGGGAGCGATCGATGATCGCCTGCGGAGAGTCGCCGTTGGCTTCGATGCCGCTGAGAAGGACACTCAGATGCTTCGGGTCCCCCAGGATGACAGGCGTGAAACGGCCGGCTCCTTCGGCTCTGAGACGAAGGCAGGTGGAGACGGCTTCGACGCCTGACACGATCAAAGTCTCATATGGCAAGGCGACACTCGAATCCGGCTCCGGCTCGAGACGCCGATCGTCGCTCTTCCCAAACCACCTGCGAAAGATCCCCATATTCCTGCTCCCGAAACAGCACAGAACCCACGGCTCACGCAACCGCGTCGCCATGATAGCACTGCGCATTCGGGACGGCAACAGGGATCACGTCGGGATGCAGGGGGGGCCGTCACTTGCTCTTCGAAGACGATTTTTTCGGCGGGACCTTGTCCCCCTCCCGCCGGGCTTCCGAGAGGCCGATCGCGATCGCCTGCTTTCGGCTTGTCACCTTTTTGCCGGTGCTGCCGCTCTTGAGGGTCCCCTGCTTTCGCTCGCGCATCGTCTTCTCGACCTTCTCCGACGCTTTCTTTCCGTATTTCCTGGCCATTGCTGCGTCCTTTCACATCGATTCGCAGTTCTTGGTTCTAGTTCTGCTACAGGCGGCAAAGAGCCCCGGCCGGTCAGGAAAAACCGCAATTCTCGAAAAGGCTTTGAAATCAGAGTGTCGAAATGGAAAAGCGGGCTCCAAGAGCGAGGACTCAAGTGAACGAAACACCATCGATTCTCCGGTTTCGGCTCACTTCGTCGCAGGGACGTCTTTGCGGAACTCCAGGAGTTCCACGGGCGCGCCGTTGTCGACGATCATCGCAACCCGGACACCGTCGGAGGGCTCGCTCACCTCGCCGAGGAGTTCCTTGCCCTCGAGCTCGGCGTCGAGATCGTCGACTTCGAAGGCGACATGAGGGACGGTCTGAATCAACTTGGAGATCGGGCTGTCCGGATCGAAACGCATCCACTCGATTCCGTAAGGGCTGGTCTCGAAGCCGCAGACGTACATCCCGAGATGCTTCAGGTATCGCTCGCCTGCCCTGGGCTCTCGCGTGGGAATCCCCACGTGATGGTATCGCCAGCCCTTGCGTATCGCGGCGGGCGGCTCGTGGTCTCTGCGAGTCTCCGATTCCATCGTGCGAGCCTCCTCATGGAGTTACCGTCGTCGGTCCACGATTTCCCGAACCGTCTCGATGCTCACCTTCTCCAACGAGTCCACGATCAGGTCCGCGCCGTCGAGCTGGTCGGCCGGGACGGTGTTGGTCACCGCGATGCACCTGGCCCCTGCGGCCTTGGCCGCCTGCACACCGCTGGGGGCGTCCTCGAAGACGACGCAGCGAGCCGCGGGAAGGCCCACCCGTTCGATGGCGATCAGGAAGATCTGCGGGTCAGGCTTCTTCTTTTTCACGTCGCTGCCGCTGACGTACGCCATCCGATCGAACGGCGCCTTCACCGCGGTCAGGATCGCCTCGGACAACTCGCGTGTCGCGGAGGTCGCGATGGACAATCGGAAGCCGCCGTCATCAAGGCCCGCATGGATCAGGTCGAGCACGCCGGGAAAAGCGGGCAGGCCTTCCTCGCGGATGGTCTCCGCCAGACGGCGCTCGCGGATCTCGGCGAGTTCATGGGCCTGCTCGTCGGTCAGTTCCAGGCCGTGGGCCCGGGCCCCCACCTTCACATACTGCTCGGCCCCCCGCCCGTACCCGGCCGTGAAGTCCTCGGGCCGAATGCCCTTGAGGCCGAACTTCTCCTCCAGGATCCGGATCGTCACCTTTGCGTTGACCGGCTCGGTGTCGCCGATCAACCCGTCCACATCGAAGATCATGCCGTATAGCGCGTTCATGCGTTCTGCTCCACATCCGGTTTTTGAAGCCGGATATGATACCAGACGATCCCGCCTCGACGCGATTGCTTTTTCGGCAGGGATTGGACCATGCCCGGCTCCGCCTCGCTCGCGGCCTCACCCCTGCCGTAAGTTCAAATCTCGCAAGGGCTTGTGCCGTTTCCCCACTAGTTCGTTTCTGCTACGATCACGGATCGACTCCTTTTATGTATTCACCCCTGTTTACCTATCTTGACACACGCCTCCGTAAGATGGTAAAATGACGCACTAATGGCTTTTGGCAGGTTCTAACCACATTTGTGTAGATGTGGTGCATGCGTTCGCGGGGGAGGACACACTCGATTGGGGGCGACGGACCGGACTGCCGCAAAGGAATGACTTTCGGAGGAGTGACATCATGACGAGCACACGCGGAACGAGTCTATCAGTACTGGCCGTTGCCCTGCTGGCGATCGCCGGCCAGGCATTCGGCGCTTCGCAGATCGATTTTCGGCCTGCCGGCGACACGATCGATTTCGCGGGTCTGCCCGCCTTACCCGCCAACCCGTTCACACAGGCCTATGCGGGCGGACTGGCCACCTTCTCATCGAGCGACGACGCATTCTTCATGAAGTACAAGCAGGGATCCTCCTGGAGCGGCAACTTCGCGACGGGCGACGACCTGCTCTACGCCAGCGAGGGTCCCCTCACGATTGAATTCAGCGGCGGCCTGACGGCCTTCGCCACCCAGATCGAATGCAATTATTACGGCAGCGGAACCGCTACGATCTGGGCCTATGACGCCTCCGATACGCTGCTCGGGACATTCACCGTTCCGTCCACCTCCACATCGGCCGGCGACAACTCCGCCGCACTGCTCGGCATCGCGGTCGATCCCGGCGACAATCTGATCTCCAGAATCGAAGTGAACGTCGGAGGATTCCCGAGCGGCGACTTCTCCATCAACCAGATCTCGCTGGGACTCGCAAACGCTCCGACCGTCCCCGCCCCCGCGGCGATGGCCCTGGTCGGCCTGGGCGCCGGCGTCGTCGGCTGGCTCCGCCGTCGCAGAACGCTGTAGGACAACTCGAACACCGCATCACAAATCGAGGGGCTGCCCATTCCACGGTAGCCCCTTTTCTTTGCGCCGACTACCCAGGTCGCTGCCATCCGGGGAATCGAGCCGTCAGTGTCCTCTCCAGACGATCTCCCCATCCCTCTCCTCAGCGAGCAGCAGCCCGGCCGTCACATAATCGAAGCAAAACGTGAAATGCCGAGCCGTAGTCTGCCAGACCCGCCGGAATTCCGGCGACTTCTCCGCAAGCTCCTCCGCCACCAGTTTGGATCGCTCGATATTCTCTTTCGCTTCTTCTCTCCGGACGTTCTCCTGATGGATACAGTCGCTCCAACTCGAGACTTCCAGTCGTGGAGGATTCCTCTTCTTGTCGACGCGAAGATCCACGCCGTGGTAGCTCAACGGATCTCCGGCTATGAATCGTTCGATCGCCAGCTCCATGCGTTCCGACGAAACGTTCGTGATGTCCATAGTCTCCACCCTGTGCCTCGCATTACGGTTTGCAGGCGGCCCAAGCATCCATTTC
>JBDKUU010000242.1:0-2950 GCA_039679525.1 Phycisphaerales bacterium
GCCTCCGCGAGGTACCCCGCCAACTCATCGTCGAAGAAACCCACGTGCGCGTTGACGACGAACGGCAGGTCGGTGATCTTGCGATACTCCCGGCAGAACTCGCGGACGTACGGCTTGTCGAACGTGAACAGGTCGTCGTCGAAGATGAACATGCGAATGTTGCGGTAGTTCGCCAGCAGGTGCCGGATCTCGTCGATCATCTGGCCGATGTCGAAGCGGCGGATGTATCGCAAGTCCTTGAAGCTGCATTGCAGGTCCTTCCTGTACGCCTCGACCATCACGTGATTGAAGCAGTAGGTGCACGAGAAGGGACATCCGCGGGACGCCATCAGGCCGACCCAGCCCTGCTTGGCGTCGATGAGCCGCTGGAAGTCCATGCATGCGTAGTCCTTCAGCGGAAGCTTCGTCAGCTCCGGCAGCGGACCGACCGGGTTTATTCGGAGGACGGAGGACTGAGGACAGAGGGCGGAGGACGGAGGACAGAGGACGGAGCTGTCCTCCGTGTAGGCCAAATTCGGGACGTTCTCGACGCTCTCGCCTCGCGCGAGCCTGTTCACGAACTCGATGAAGGCATCTTCGCATTCGCCGCGGAAGGCGTAGTCGAAGAGGCCGGTCTTGAGGATCTCCTCGGTGTTGGAGAGGGTGTGGACGCCGCCGATCACGAAGGGAATCGAGAACTTCGGCCGGGCCCACCTCGCCAGTGTCTGCGTGTAGGCCCACTGGTTCGTGACGACGGAGAACGCCAGAATGTCCGGCTTCTCCCTCGCGATTCGCTCGACGAACGTCTCTTCGGTCGGCAGGGGCTCCAGCTCCTCGCAAAGCTGCCAGAACGCGACTTCATGTCCGGCCTGCTTGAGAATGGCGGCCATATGGGCGACGCCGTAGTTGAAGCCCACCTGCGAATCCGTCGAAGGGTATATGAAGAGGGTTTTCATCCTTAAATCGGGACGAGGCCGCCCCGGCTCCTATTGCTTCCTGACTTCCCGCGTGGAGTTGCTGCTCGTGGGGCGGGACGTGCGGATCTCCTGAACCGCCGGCCTGGGCGATTCAGGCGTCCGCTGGGCCCGCTCCTGCATGACCCTCGCGACTACCTCGCCGACGTCGACGTGCTGCGAGTCGGTCAGCGTGTTGACGTGCACGATCCGGCAGTCGGTGTCGCCGCACGCGCTCCACCGGCGGATGAAGTTCTTGTTGTTGCTCCCGGCGAAGATCGTCAGCGTCGGCGTGCGGACGGCCGCCGCGATGTGCTGACAGGCCGAATCGTAGCCGATGTACTCGTCGCTGTGCGCGATCAGGCCGGCCATTTCGCCGATGCCGCACGAGAAGGCGACTACGCCGTGCGACAGGGAGGGGGCCGCCGCGGCCATCGAAGTCTGAGCCGCCGGGAAACCCTGCTCGTTCATGTCCGCCATCAGCAGGTCGCAGCGTTCTTCTTCGTCGGCCCCGAAGCCGCGGTCCAGGACGACGACAGTGCCGGCGACGGCCACGAGAGATCGCAGGAGCCGCTTCTCAAATTCCAGCCCAACTCGCTTCCTGGGGTTCTGCCCGACGCCCAGGTTCATCGCGACGACCCGCCTGGCTCCGGCCGCCCGCAGAGCGTCCGTCTTGGTCTTGGCCGCGGCCATCACGGCCGGCGGGACCCAGACTGTCGGGTAGGCGAAATCCAGCGTGCCGAAGACGCTGTTGATCCAGTCGTTCGTCCACTCGGCCATGCAGTGACCGTTCGCGGTGAGCACGTGGTCCCGCGTGTTGAAGAACAGATAATTGTCCGCGTGCATGACGGGCAGCACGCCGAGCTGCGAGATCCGCGAGTCCGGATCGATCACGAGCACGTCCTGCTCGCCTTCGGCCAACTCCTGCTGCAGGATGTCCAGGGTCGCATGCCAGCTCGCGAACCGCTCGAAGAGCCCGCCGCGACGCGCGTAGCTCAGCTCGCGGATCCGAACGTCGGAATTGCCGCCGAACAGCTCCTCCAGCTTGCGGTTGCCGACGACGACCATGTCGGTCTCGGGGAACAGCCGCCGCAGACGCTGGATCATGACGCTCAGGATCGCGACGTCGGCCCCGATAGTCACGCGGGACAGCAGAACGATTCGGCGGGGGGGCTTGCCCGGGTTCCGGCGAGGCTGGCGAGTGTGAACGCCGACCGCGCGCCGGAGTAGCTCGTCATGCGAGGCCACGCCGAAATCGGTCAGCCTGGCGTCGAGGCTCTTGCCCGCCGGCACGGTCCGGCAGTAAGAGACCACCTGACACATGACCTTGCTGTACACCTCGACAGGCAGATCCTCGAAGTCATCGCAGAGCTTCTCGACGATGATCTCGAACAACGCCGCCGACGCGACGTTGCTCAACTCGGCCTTGGAATGGAACGTCGCCATCTGGCAGAGCAGGTCGATGTACTCGGCCACGTACAGGCCGCTCTGAAAATGCTTGTCGACGAACGAGAACGCGATCTGCCGGGCGAGAAGGTGCAGTTCCCCCGGGTCGGCTTTGCCGTCTCTGAGCTTATGCCATCGTTTTCGATAGATCGCGGGATCCATATCACCTACATGTCTTCAGAAGCCGCTCGGCGGCTCCCAGAACTTCCGCCGGCCGGATACCCCTCATGCACTCGTGCTGTCGGGGACAGACCTTCTTGTGGCAGGGCGAACAATCCAATTCCTTGCGAACGACCGCCGTGCGCTCCAGATTCGCCGCCGTGTATCGCGGGTCGGTCGAGCCCATGATCACCACCGTCGGGACGTCGAAGGCCACCGCGTAATGGCGGGGCCCCGTGTCGTTCGTGACGAACAGGTTGCACCGCTTCACGAGCGGCTTGAGCACCTCCAAGTCGACCTTGTCGGCCCGCGTGTCGATCAGATCGACCCGGGCCCGATTCAGGATCGCCTCTATGATACCTTCTTCGCCCGGTCCTGAGAAGAGAATGATCTTGGCGCCGAACGCCTTTTGG
>JBDKUU010000243.1:0-2613 GCA_039679525.1 Phycisphaerales bacterium
CCAACGAAGGGATCTGGTTGATCGACGCCGAGGACAAGACGACGTTCATCAACAAGCGGGGCGCGGAGATTCTCGGCTACACGCCGGGCGAAATGATCGGGCGCTCACCTGTCGAGTACCTTTGTCCCGCGGACAGAATCGAAGGAAAGAACCAGCTCGGTGCGCACAAACGGGGCGAAGAGGCTCATCTTGACTACCGCATGAGACATAAGAATGGTTCCGAGGTGTGGGTCTATTCCAACACCATTCCCATCTATGACGGCCGGAGGTACTCGGGCTCGCTGGCCATGTTCTCCGATATCACCGAGCGCAAGGAGGCCGAGAGGTCCCTGCAATACGCCAACGAGGAACTCCTCGCGCGGGCGGAGCAGTTGCAGACCGTCAACGCGATGCTCGAAACCAAACGGCAGGAGCTTGAAGAGGCCAATGAGTCCCTCCGGGCCCAGGACAGGGAATTGGCGGCACAGAGCGAGGCCCTGGGGGAACAGAAAGAGCGATTGCGTTTGGCCCTGGATGCGGCCCACATGGGCACGTGGGACTGGGACCTCGCCAGCGGGCGCGTGATCTGGGACGACGCGCATTACCGCATTCTGGGCTACGAGGCGGGCCGGGTGACCCCCAGCTACCGGACGTGGGCCGATCGCGTGCATCCGCAGGACTTGCCGGCCGCGGAGGCGGTGCTGCGCCGCAGCATGGAGCAATGCACCGACTACACGGCCGAATACCGCGTGCTGTGGCCGGACGGGACGACACACTGGGCAGAGGCCCGCGGCCGGTTCGAATCCGACGGCGCCGGCAAGGCCGTTCGCTCCTACGGCGTGTTGACCGACATCACCGAACGCAAACAGGCGGATGAGGCGTTGGCGGCCAGCCGCAGTCAACTGCAGAACGTCATCGACAATACGCCGGCCATTATCTACGCCTTCGATCTGGAGGAGCGTTTTGTGATGGCGAACGCCAGCGTCGCGGAGTTGCTCAAGTCCACGCCGCAGCAGATGATCGGCAAGAGGCGCTGCGAGTTCATGCCCAGGGAGGACGCGGACTGGCATGAGGCGAACGATCGTCAGGCGATCGAGGCGGGTCGGGCGCTGGAGTTTGAGGAGCAGAGCCAGCTCCAGGGCCGCTCGATCACCTGGCTGACGACGAAGTTTCCCCTCCGCGACGCCCAGGGGAACATCTACGCGGTGGCGGGAATCTCCACCGATATTTCCGAGCGGAAGCAGGCGGAGGAGGCCTTGCGGGAGTTGAACGCGACTCTGGAGAGCAGGGTCGAGGCGAGGACTGCGGATCTGGAGCGGGAACGGCGGCGGCTTTATGAAGTGCTGGAAGCGATCCCGGCGATGGTCTGCCTGCTGACACCGGATTACCATGTTGCCTTTGCCAACCGCGGCTTCCGTGAGAAGTTCGGGGAATCGCGTGGCCGAACCTGCTACGAGTATTGTTTTGGACGCACACAGCCCTGCGAGTTCTGCGAGACGTACGAGGTGCTCAAGACCGGTCGGCCTCATTGCTGGGAGGTCACGGGCCCGGACGGCCGCACGATTATCGAGGCCCACGACTATCCCTTCACCGACGTGGACGGCTCGTCCCTGATCCTGGAGATGGACATCGACGTCACCGAGCACAAGCGGGCCGAGGCGGCGCTCAGGGAATTGAACGAAACCCTGTCGCATCGAGCCAGGCAACTCCAGAAATTGACGCTGGAACTGTCGCAGGCGGAGGAGCGGGAACGCCGGCGGATCGCGGTCATCCTGCACGAGGACCTGCAGCAACAGATCGCCGGGGCCAAGTTCCACCTGAATACGCTCGGAGGCCGGGCCGAGAATCGGCGGCTGCGGAGCGACGTCGAGAAGATCGACGAAATGCTGAGGGAGGCCATCGAGAAGTCCCGCGGTCTGTCGCACGATCTCAGTCCGGCCGTGCTGAACATGAATGATCTTACCGAGGTCCTTCGGTGGCTCGTCAACCGCGTCCGGACGCTGCACGGCCTGATCGTACACGTCGACACTCCGGACAGGCTGACTCTACAGTCGGAAGCCATGACGATGTTTCTGTTCCGAGCCGCCCAGGAGCTGCTCTTCAACGTGGTCAAGCATGCCCGAGTCGCCGAGGCGGTTGTCCGCGTGCGTCGAGCGCGAGGATTCGTGTGCCTTTGCGTGTCGGACAAGGGACAGGGGTTCAACCCGCAGGAACTCAGGGACACCGCCGGCTTCGGCCTGCTCAGCATCAGTGAACGAGTGGGCCTGCTGGGCGGCCGAATGAAGATCCGGAGCAGCCAAGAAAAAGGAAGCACCGTCCGCATGGTGGTCCCGGACGGGGGTGATCGTCTCACTCCTTCATGCGTTTCTTTGCCGACTTGATGAATCGGCCGAAGGCTTTGTCTTTTCTCCGCCTTTCAAGGTACGACATCTCGTAGTGCTCGGATTCCTTCTTGAGCTTGAGATAATTCGTGTAGCGGTCCTTGTCCAGCTCGCCCTTCTCCACCGCGGCTTTGATGGCGCAACCGGGCTCGTGCTCGTGACTGCAGTCGGCATAGCGACACTGTCCGGCAAGCGAGACCAAGTCCTCGAAACCTGTATCGACCCCGTCGCCTGCGCTCACAACGCCCAGTTC
>JBDKUU010000244.1:0-2319 GCA_039679525.1 Phycisphaerales bacterium
ACGTTAATACCGACGATGGTTGTTTTAGCCGCCCTTAATTACCCTCAAAAAAACAGATTGACTACAGCCCTCCGCTGATAGATACAATCGATGCGTTCCAATCGTTGGAGATTTTCGATGACGATGACCGAGAGGTTGGGTGGCAACCTCCTGAGACTGTTCGATGCCTACTGCGACTGGACGGGGGAGAGCGTTGTAACCCACGGGGTCAGGAGCAGCGGTGATGGCAGGCTCTACAACCGCCTCCGGGATGGCGGAACCTTCCAGGTCTACACATACGACCGCGTTGTATCCTATTTCGTTTCGATCTGGCCGGAGGAACTGCCCTGGCCCGCCGGCATCGCCAAGGTCGATCCGGCAAAGGTCGAGAAGCGGCCGCGGAAGCCCCGCTCCCCCAAGCCCCACATCCAGGAGAACTGACATGGCCCGACGCGCCAAGATGAGCGATCCCTCCCCTGAGCCCAGGCAGGACGACGACCTTCAGGCTATTGACCACGGCGATTTTCGCCGGGCGGTGCAGGAGATCATCCGCCAGAAGGCGAACGCGGCCGAGTATGTCGGCCTTGCCGGCCAGGCGACGAAGCAGGCCGTCGAGAACCTCGGCCTCAATCGCAAGGCGCTCGCTTTCGCGATTGCACTCCAGAAGGCCGACGAGCCGAAGCGCAACGACATGCTGCGTTCCGTGATCCTCTATTCCGACATCCTCGGCTTCTTCAGCCCCGACCAGGGTGAGATGTTCGATGGCCTCATCAGCACGCTCGAGGCGATCGTGGCGCGAGCCCACAATCATCCCCGCCCTGCCAAGTCTGGCGCGGACGAGGCGACCGACGCCGCTCTGCTGAACTGACATTCTGCGCTGTCGCCTCCGGCTGCTTCACCCGCAGGGCGGGCTGGTAACACATCTCGATTGTATTTGTTCCACGGGAAAATGAAACGGCCATGAATGGCGGCGGTGGGGACAATCTATCCGCAGTGGGGCGTCGCCCGACCATAATGGCCTGGGACCTGGCGAGTTGCTCGGGATGGGCGGAGGGAGCGGCTGGAAATGTACCATTCTTTGGCTCCCTTCGCTTCGCGCCTGTTGGCGCTCCGCAGGAGGAGGTTTTCGCAGGCTGCATCAGGGCCCTCGGTAATCGATTGCAGGCATTTAGGCCAGACGTGCTCGCTTACGAGGAGCCGTCCCTGTTCCAGCTCCAGCGAGGGAAAACCACCCCTTCAACCGTTGAGCTGCTTTTCGGGTTGCCGGCTGTAGTGCAGGGCGTGGCCTATCGATTTGGCGTCCGGCGGATCATGAAAGTCCAGCCGGCCGCGGTGCGGCGACACTTCATCGGGGCAAACCCGAAGCGAGAGATCGCGAAGAAGATGACCGTTTCCCGATGCCGAGAACTCGGCATCGCCGTGAAGAACGATGACGAGGCCGACGCTGTGGCGATCCACAGCTTCATGTCGGCGTATCTGGTCCCTGAATTGAGGAGCACGGGATGATAGATCGCATCCCCCTTCCGCCGCGCCGCTTCTCGGAAGTCGTCCGGCTCAACAACAACACTACTGCGCAGATCGGATATTACGATGACGGAAGACCTGGCGAGGTCTTCGTTGATGGCGCAAAGGCCGGTTCGGACGCCGAGGTCAACGCCAAGGATGCCGCAGTCGTTATCTCGATCGCTCTGCAATACGGCGTCCCAGTCGACATTCTCCGACATTCCGTTTCTCGGGACGCCTCCGGCACCCCACAGGGGGTTGTCGGCATGGTTCTCGACAAGCTGGGGGATCTGAAATGAAGTGGGTCCCCGGCTCTGTTTCCTGCCTGGTCCTCGATCATGAGGTGGGTGGGCACGTTCTGTACGCAGGAGAGGGGCTGTGCCGCGGCGGCCTTGGTATCCTCGGCGTTAAGCAGGTTGGATTTCGCCTCCCGGCCTTCGTGCTTGTCGTTGAGCGCGCTCAGATGTCGATTGGCATTTTCTCGGACATGGAGCACGCGATCACTGCGGGCGATATCGCGCGTCGTATGATCGATTTCGAAACCGCCGACCTTGGGGTGGGCTTCGGCCCTCATGCCCTTCGCTTCATGACCGCCCTTCGAGGGGCAGGCTTCCACCGGACCGACGTCCGATACTGCGGTCAAATCCTGCTGACGCGGGTCGCCGATATGGAGGCGAGAGGGGCGGCATGACGGATGGCTCCCCTCTCGGAGCGCGGGGTGGGCCGATCAGGATCACGCACATGGCAGCGGCTTGCATGAATGAGGCCGCTCGCATTCGGACCACCCAAGTCGACGTGCTCGTCGCCGGCGGATTGAGGTCGGAACCAGACCCCGGC
>JBDKUU010000245.1:0-3679 GCA_039679525.1 Phycisphaerales bacterium
AAATGCCGGGGTGTCAGGGGCAGCGCCCCTGGAAGTCTTCGTAGTACGCCGACTGTGTTAAACCTGTGAGTTGCTGATCTGTGTCGATTTTTGGGTGCCATGCTTACGCCGCGTAAGCATGCTGTTCCGCATCGCGGCAAGACATGGCTGCGCAATCGCAGTCATGACGCCCACTGACAAAGACGAAGAACGCATCCCGGGACATGGCGAGAAGTCCATTGCGCGGTCAGACGGGAGTTCCGGTCGGCTGCTCTGTGCGAGCGCATGGTGAAGGGGCGCGATGCCTCGACTTGCTTTTTTGAATGCGACGCCTGATTTGGGCCCGCGCCAGCAGAGGCAATCGCAGGGCCATTCCCGCGATGTCCCGTCCGTTGACCAGCCCGATCCGCCGGGCCTTGGCCGCGATTCTCAGGAGTTGCCGGGGCGTGTAGAAACGCGACCGGATTCGGTTGCGGATGCGTTTGAGCTCGCGAGGCCCGTACCGCTCGGAGAACACGTGGCCGCCGATCCGCTTGTAGTAGTAGCCCGGCGTCGCCTCCACCAGCTCTTTCAGCGGCGAGTACTTCTCGATCCGCAGCTTCTGGAAACTGATCGAGTCCAGCCCGATCTCGCGTGCGAACGTCGGGATATACAGCATCTCCTCCTCCGTCTCGCCGATGTTGCCGTAGATGAAGTACCCGTGGAGGTGGAAGTCGTACTGGGTCAGGACGGCGAAAGCTTCCCGGACCTGCTGCTGGGTGATGCCTTTGTGCAGTTGGTCCAGGATGCTGTCGTGCGGCGACTCGATCCCGATCAGGAAGACGCGGAATCCCGCCTGCCAGGCCTTGTCGAGGAGCCGGCGGTGCTTCGCGATGTCGATTCGGGCCTGGACCACCATGGTCTTGCGAATCCCGTTGGCGAGAATCAGGTCGCACAGCCGCTCGGCCCTCGCGGGATTCGTGGCGAAGTTGTCGTCGCTGAAGAGCACGACGTCGGCCGTGATCGATTTCAATTCCTCGATCACCGACTCGACCGGCCGCTCCGTGTAGCTCCGCTTCTGGCCGAACGGATTGATGCTGAACGTGCAGAACTTGCATTGGAAGGGACAGCCCCGCGCGGTCAGGATGGTGTCGAACCTGTGGCGGGTGAGCCGTACGTCGCCATAGGTCGAGCGGTAGTCGCATCTCCGAAGCGATCGATCGGGATATGCGAGCTGCGTCAGGTCGGGCAGGGGAGCGTTCTCGTTGTGCACGATCCGGCCGTCCCGGCGGAACGAGAGCCCTCGGATTTCTTCGAGCGGCACGCCCGCGACGATCTGCTTGATGATCTCCTCGCCCTCGCCCCGCACGATCATGTCCACGTTCGGGCATCGGTCGAAGAGGGACTCGACCTCCAGAGTGGCCTGTTGGCCGCCCACGATCGTCGGCACTTCAGCGGGCAATTGGGCGACGAGATTGCAGACTCGTTCGAAACGCGACCGCCAGCCGAGCGTGACGCACAGCAGGTCGACCCCGTCGCGGATGAACCGACTGAGGGTCGCAGGGTCCTGGTAGGCTTTTTCGTGAGCCAGGTCGAGCAGCGTCACCTTGCCCACGAGGCCCTTCATCGCCGTGGCGATGTACTCCAGGCCGGTAGGCGGAAACAACTCCCTCGTGTCCGCGCCGTATCCGAAATAAGGATTCAAAGCTAAAACGTGTCCGTATTTCATTCCGGCGAATCATAGCTCGCCGGGCCTGCGGCACAAGTGAGAGAAATCCTTACGAGCTTCCGATGCCACAACAACTCCTACCTCTCTCATGCTGAGGAGGTGAACAGCCGGGTGCCATGCTTACGCTTCGTAAGCATGCTGTCCCACATCGCGGCAAGACATGGCTGCGCAAAGCGTAGCCATGGCGCCGACCTCCCCGAAGCGGAGCGGTCGGCGTGCTACGGCAGAGAGCCTTCCTTCTGGAGCAGGCCGCCTTTGGCGGAGTCCACGATGATCGTGAACGGGCCGCTGCCTTCGACGATGAACTGCACGCGCGTTGTCTCCATGCCGTCGAGAGTGTCCAGTTCCACACGCTCGGGCCGGGATTCCGCCGCGCGGACGCGCTTGAAGAATCGGTCCGTGACGAGCCCTCCCGACAGAGTCTTGATGCCGTCGCCGCAGATCGAGACGATGTCCGGCGGGCTGATGTGATGATCGATGTCCTGGCCGGTCCGCGTCGGCATGGGCCGGCTGTTCTCGATCGTCACCCAGACCTTGAACAGGCGATCGCCCAACGGCTCGATCGCGACCTCGGAGATCCTCAGCACCGGCATCATGCTCGCGTGATACAGCGCGAACGCCATGCAGCGATGGAGTTCTTCTTCGAGCAGGAACGAAGGCGGGGTCCGGCCCCATTCCTTCTTGAGGCCGCCAATCTCGATGGGGCCGTAGGTCGGATGGTTGTAGGGACGCCACGCGACGACGCCGTCGTCGAGCAGGACGTGCTTGACGAATTCGGCCTCCTGCTCCTCGGAGGGCTCTTCGCCGTTCTTATAGAGATTGCTGGTCGTCCACATTTCGCACGTGTACGCCAGGACGCCGCGGGCGCCGTAGAACCAGGCCTCTTCGTCGCCCCACGTCGTGTAGAGGTCTTTCCACGAGATGATCGAGCGATAATAGGGCAGGATTCGTTCGCCGCGTTCGGCGATCATCTCCAGGAGCCGGCCGTCGGAGTTCTTCATCTCGCCGCCTTCCCGCCCCGGGCCGCGAAGGATCATGCCGCCGTTGTTGTGGAAGCACTGGCTGGCCGCGATGTTCGGGTGGGCAATCGCGAAGTCCGCCACGGCCCGGCACTCCGGCTGCGAGAAGGGATAGTTCATCGCGCCGTACTGGATGTACTGCGGCTGCCAGTCCCAGGCCCAGTTGCGATTGAGATCGTAGCCGCCGCGGCAGTCTTCGTTGACCCGGCCGTCGCCGTCGTTGTCGATGCCCTCCCAGCCGAGCAGCGTGTACTCGCCCGGTTCGTCGGGCTTGGCGCGGATCATCATGTGATTGGGGTAGTCGGGGTGCGGCTTGTACCGGCCCTGCGGGTCCTGGATCCGCATCATCGTGACGACGCCGTCGCCGTTGAGGTCCTCGCAGTCGTCTTCGTCGGCGACGCCGTCGCGGTCGTTGTCTATCGGCGTCGAGCCCGTCCGCCCGGACATGGCGCCGTCGTGATTGGCGAGCCAGAAGTCCCGGCCATCCGGATTCGTCATCGGCACGAGGTAGAACACGTAGTTGTCGAGCAGCGTCTTGACGCGGTCGAGCCGGTCGTACTGATGGCACAGGTACCATGCGGTGTAGGCGACCGCTTCGCCGGCCTGGACTTCGTTGCCGTGGATGTTGCCGTCGAGGTAGATGCCGGGCTTGCGGTCGGGATTGCCCACATTGCGCGCCATCACTTCGAGGCACCAGAGGTCGCGGCCCTCGGTCGATTTGCCGAGCGAGTACAGCTTGGTCAGGTCGGGGAAGGCCTGGTGCAGACGAGTCAGAATGTCCCCGAGGCCCGCGTGCGTGTAGAACCGGTTCCAGGCGACGTCCACCTTCCGTTCGGCCGAGACTCCCAAGGCGGGGTAGGCGAGAGACACTGTCGCCGGCGTTTCAGTCTGTTCGCTCGTCGCAGGCGATTCGGCCCGGGTCCAGGGGGCCAGCAGCAGCGACAGAATCAGCAGGGCGGCGAAACGATGGCTT
>JBDKUU010000246.1:0-1863 GCA_039679525.1 Phycisphaerales bacterium
ATCATGTCCGTCCCCCGCCTGATCTTCACGGAGAACGTCGCCTGCATCTACCGCACGATCTCCGAGCTGGGCATCCGCTGCCACGCGGGGCAGGGAGTGTTCTGGCATCATGCCCTCACTCGCCAGATCGAGGACCGGATTGCCGAGGGCAACGAGCTTATTCTGGCCATCGACTACGATACCTGGTTCCTGCCGGACCACGTGCTGCGGCTGGTGGAGCTGATGATGGCGCACCCCGAGGCCGATGCGATCTGCTCCGTGCAGTGCGAGCGGGAGGGCCGCTATCCCCTGCTGGGTCTGCACGATGAGAGCGGCAAGCCCATCCGCGAGCTGCCCCGGGCCCTGTTCCGCCGGCCGTTGACGCGGATCCATACGGCGCACTTCGGCCTGACGCTTTTTCGGGCCGCGGCCTTCGCCAAAGTGCCCAAGCCCTGGATGCGCGATGAGCCCGACCCCTCCGGCTCCTGGCGGGAGGGACGCAAGGACGCGGACATCGCCTTCTGGTACAAATGGGAGCAGGCGGGCCGGACGCTCTTCCAGGCAAACGACGTGAGTATCGGGCATCTGCAATTGGTGTGCACGTTCCCGGGTCCCGCCGAGGACGACTGGCGGCCCGTGCACGTGTACTTGAGGGACCTCAACGCCGGCCGTGTGCCGGATCACTGTAAAGGCAATCGCCGCGATCCTGCCGAAGCGCCGCTTCGGGCCGGCGCGGCCATCTGAAAGGAGTCACGTCATGTGTGCATTGGCATTGTCGGGAAGCGTCAGCGTGAATGTCAGGCTGACCCAGACGAACGCGCTGGATCTGTCCACGCCGAGCGATTCGCTGAGCATTCTCAAAACGCGGGCGATCACCAGCGGCACGGGCGCCGACCAGGGCGACCTGCTCTGGCACGATCAGAGGACGCTGACCGATGGGGCCACGGAGTCGCTCGATCTGCACGGGGGAACCCTGGCGGGCGGGTTCGGCGCGGTGACCTTCGACAAGGTCAAAGGGATCTGCGTCCTGAACTTCTCGACCACGGATGCGATCAAGATCGGCGGGGCGGCGGCCAACGCGGTAGGCCTCTTCGGCGCCACGACGGACGTCCTCGTCCTGCCGGCGGCCTCGGCGACGAACAAACCCAGCGTCTTCCTGATCGAGGCCCCGGCCGCGGCCGGGATCGACGTCACGACGAACGATGAGATCAAGATCGCCCACGGCGGCACGACGACCAACACGATCACGTACCAGATCGCCATCTGGGGCGAGGATTGATGGATCGCATGGCACACAGGGATTGATCGACGCCGTGTCGGGAAACGAAGGAGTGATGGAATGCCGCTGACGGAACAAGACCGTGACACGATCAAATTGCTGGCCTTCGAGATTGGGGAGCGGTTCGCCGAATCCCAAAGCGAGGCACTGGAAAAGATGGCCGAATCCCAGCGAAAGGCGGTCGAACTGATGATCGAGCATCACCAGGCGACGTGTCCGCACGGCCGCAAGCTGCTGGAGTCCCGGTGGTTCCTGGCCGGGGTTGCGGCGGTCTTTCTCTGCGTGACGACGGGCGGGTCGCTGCTGGGCGGCTGGATTCTGAAGGTATTGACCGGGGTGTGAGATGGACTATCAGATCACGACGGCCCCGGCGCACGAGCCGGTGAGCCTGGAGCAGGCGAAGCGACACCTGCGGGTGGATGACGGCGACAGCGATACGCTGATCCGCAGCTACCTGCAATCCGCGAGGAGTTGGTGCGAGGAGTACGCGGGCCGTGCCTTTCTCTGGCAGACGTTCACGGGACGTCTCGACGTCTTTCCCGTCCTGATGCAGATGCCCCGCCCGCCCCTGCTCTCGATCTCCTCGATCACGTACGTCGACACGG
>JBDKUU010000247.1:0-3476 GCA_039679525.1 Phycisphaerales bacterium
AGCCTTTCTGCAGGTATCCGGCCCACGTGTCGCCGCGTTGCTCCTGGGGAGCCTCGTACCGCAACGTCGCCAGGTCGCCCGCGCTGATCTTGTTGGCGCCGGCTTCCTCGGTGACCTTGCCGGCAAACGGCGGCGCGATCAATCGCACCCCGCGAGGTTTGCGAGAGACGATGCGGATCACGCCCAAAGGCTCCGTCGCGTGAACGAAGACTTCCACGGCGACGTCGCCGCCAAGCCGCATCTCCGCGGTTGCTTTGGCAAGGTCGAGCGACGCGTCTTTGAAGACAGTCCCCTGATCGAACGTCAACTCGATGCGTCCGGCCGGGATCTTCGTCGGGCCGGGATTGCCATATGGATCGTCGTACAGCCGATGGAGTTCTTGAATCCGCCCCTCCTTCACCCACTGCCGCATCGTCTTGTAGGAGTAGTCGGGCGAATCGTATTCCGGCACCGGCCGCAGGTCCCAGAGGTCCGTGCGGTCCAGCGAGATCCGTAGCGGCCCGCCGTCGCCCCAGACCAGCGCCCCGAGCAGGCCGTTGCCCAGGGGCATGGCTTCGTCCCAGACGGTCGCGGGCTCCGTGTAGTGCAGCCCATGCTCCAGCCGGGGCCCAACGCCATAGCACAGGGCCGCCCCGCTGATGTTCGCGAGCAGAATCGCAGACAGCGCAGTCAGTCGCCGCATGGTCCTTCGTCCTCCAACCCGCCATCGGAATCGAGCATTACGCGTGCATGCAGGGGCAATAGTCGTGCGGGCTGCCGGGATGGTGCGACCGTTGCAGCGGCAGCCCCATCGCGACCCGCTCCTCATCCTTCTTGAAGACCGAGCCGCAGCCCGTACCCATCTCGCGCAGCTTGGCGACTTCCGTCTCGGTGATCGGCCGATATGCCCGGCCCGCAAGGATCGCCTTGTCGACGAGGTCCAGGAACGACGGCGGGATCGCCGCGACCACGCCCGGCTGCGAGAGCGAGAAACGGACCGCCAGATCCACGTCGTCCTGCGTCTCGGCGGTTTTGTACCACCAGTTGCGAGTCCGCGTCTTCCCCTCAGGCCACGCGCCGGCGCACAGCGTTTTCATCGCGAACACCGCCGTGCCGCGTTCCTCCGCGTACTCGATCACCGCCTTGCCGAAGCCCCACTGGAGATAGTCCACGTAATCGATCGGGAACATGATCGAGTCGAACTGGAATCCCTTGAGCATCTCGAGTGCGCCCTTGGTCGTGTGAGCGGACAGACCGATGAAGCGGATCTTGCCTTCATCCTTGGCCTTGAGGATCGTCTCGAGGGCGCCGCCGGGTCCCAGGGCCCGCTGCGCTTCCTCCGGCGTAAACACCGCGTGCATCTGGTACAGGTCGAAGTGGTCGGTCTTGAGCCGCGCGAGGGAACGCTCCAATTCCTCGCGGGCACCCTGCCTGTCCCGCTTCTTCGTCTTGCAGGCGAGGAAGATCTTGCTGCGGTCGATGCCCTGCAGGCCGACGCCCATCTTGATCTCGCATTCCCCGTCCCGGCCATACGCGGGAGCCACGTCGAAGTAGTTGATCCCGCTGTCGAAGGCCTTGTGAATGCCGGCCGTGCCTTCCTCCTGGCCCTGCTGGCTCAGCGCCAGCCCGGGGAAACCGATGACGGACAGTTTCTCGCCCGTCTGGCCGAGAGGACGCCGGGGCAGTTCCGCGGATCTCGCGTCGCCGCTCGCCGGCTGACCTTCCCCCAGTAATACGTTGGACGCCAGAGCGCAACCGCCCGCCGCCGCCCCCGCCACTTTCAGGAATTCTCTTCTCTCCATAGTCGCCCTCTTCATAGCTCGATGACTGCGTGTCATAGGACCCGAACGTCTCCATAGGTTTGAACCTCATTGTAGACCCCGACGAAAGCCCTGGCAATCTTTTGTGGGGGTGGGCTCTTAACTCGCGCGTTATCTCATCGACGCTGCCAAGACGCTTTGTAGGGTGCGTACCACGCACCATCTTTCTTTCATTCGAAGGCTGAGCGGTGCGTGGTACGCACCCTACGGAATCGTTGGCCGGGCGACGGAATCGTTCGCCGGGCGACGAAGTCGTTCGCCCGGGCGACGGCTCAGGCGACTCGGCCGCAGTCGCAGCAATCGACGGAGATCGACGACAGGTGCTCCGTGACCTTGCCGGCGACCCAGACCGGGCCGCCGTAGGAGCAGATCGTCTTGTAGAGCGGCAGCTTGTCGGGAAAGAAGCTCACTTCCGCGAGTCCCGTGGCGTCCTCGATCGTCACGAAGCCCATGACCCGATCGTCGTTCGTCCGGGCCCGGCGGGCCGTGGCGACGAACCCCGCGACGGTCGCCTTTTTGCCGGCCCAATCCCCCAGCCGCTCGGCCGTCGCGTAGCGTTTGGGCAGCAGCAACGCCGGATGCATGCTGAACGGGACCCCCGTGACATCGAGCTCCGCCTCGAGCTTGGCGATGCCATCGTAGTCCGGCAGGATCTCGACGCGACAGTTCCGGTAGATGTCGAACAGCATCGGCTGCTCCTGTGCCGATACCGCGTGGCGCAGCGAGCTGAGCATCGCCGGCCGGGTGGAGCCCAGGCCATCGCAGGCCCCCACGTGAATGAGGTTCTTCAACTCCGGCCTGCGGAACCGCACGCGCCGCCGCAGGTCCTCCAAGTCGCGGAAGCCGCCAATCCGACGTTGTTCGAGGATCGCGTGCATCGTGGCGCCGCTGAGCTCCTTCACGAGATTCAGCCCCGCTCGGATCGCACCGTCCTGGAGACTCCACTCGATCTCGCTGTGATTGACGTGGGGCGGCAGGACCGTGACGTCGTGACGTTTCGCGTCCCAGACGTAGACCCGCAGCGGGTACATCCCCTGATGATTGTTCAACAAAGAGCAGTAGAACTCCGGCGGATAGTGGGCCTTCATCCAGGCGGTCTGCCAGGCGATGTTGGCGTACACGGTCGCGTGGGCCTTGCAGTAGGAATAGGCGGCGAACCGCAGGACCTCGTCCCAGATGGCCTCGGCGGTCTTGCGGTCGATGCCCGCCCGCTGAGCCCGCACGTGGACGAACTCCATGTACTGCGCGTGTACCCGGGCGGATGAGACTTTTTTCGAGACCTCCGACCGGAACCGGTCCGCGTCCGCGACGGTGTACCCGGCCACCTCGACCGCGATCCGCATAACATCCTCCTGAAATAACATCAAGCCGTAGGTGTCGCCGAGCAGGTTCGCGACCTTGGGATGCAGGTACTGGAAGGGCTTGCCGTGGACGTGCCGCTCGATGAATTCGGCCTTCGTGCCGCCGGAGGCCGGGCCCGGGCGGATCAGGGACAGAGCGATTGCCAGATCCTTTTTGCTCCGGACCCTCAGGCCGCGGAGAAGCTGCCTCATGCCGGGCGACTCGCTCTGGAACACGCCGAGGCTGTCGCCCTGGCTGAGCATGTCGGCGGTCTTGCGATCGTTGGGATCGAAGCTGAACGATCTCAGGGGCTCTGCCCCCGAACCCCCGGCATTT
>JBDKUU010000248.1:0-6900 GCA_039679525.1 Phycisphaerales bacterium
CCAGCATCTTCTTGATCTCGTCGGGCGAGGGCGCCTTGCCGACGACTTTGACCTGCCCATCGACGACCAGGGCCGGGGTCATCATCACGCCGAACTTCATGATCTCGTTGATGTCGGTCACTTTCACGAGGTCGTATTCGATGCCCAACGCTTTGGCGGCGGCCTCGGTATTCTCCGCCAGTTTCTTGCACTTGGGACATCCTGTGCCGAGGATTTGCAGTCTCTTCATATCCCTATGTCCTCAAAAGAATGCGCCGAACAACATTCCCGAAATAGTGGCCATGACGATTACCAGCGACACATAAACCACGGTCTTGCCGGTCCCCATGATCGAGCGGATCACCAGCATGCTGGGCAGCGAGAGCGCCGGACCCGCCAGCAAGAGAGCCAACGCCGGGCCCTTGCCCATCCCCGAGCCCATAAGTCCTTGTATGATCGGTACTTCCGTCAGTGTCGCGAAGTACATGAAAGCCCCGGCGACCGAGGCGAACAGGTTGGCTCGAAGCGAATTGCCCCCGACGAGGTAGTCGACCCACTTGGCTGGGATGATGCCCTCGTGATTCGGCCCGGGGCGTCCGAGCAGGAACCCGGAGATGAGAATGCCGAACAGCAGCAGGGGGAGGATCTGCTTGGAGAATCCCCAGGTCGATTCGACCCACTCCGTCAACTCTCCGCGGCTGAACCAGGCGTTGACCATGAGGAGGAATGCCGCCAAAAGGACCGCCACGAGAACCCATCGCAGGCGATGAATCCAGTTGTAGAGAGTATGGGTCTCGACGTTCTCCACGCCGACGAGAAGGCCGGCGTCGATTTTCTGCGTTTGTCCGTGCGTATCCACGATCGTCACCGCCTCCGGCGTGTTGTTGACAAGCTTGCCCTCGACCTTCACTGCGGTCAGGCCGCCGGGGCAACAGAGGAACACGGCTCGCACGTCGCCGCTGCGGGCCCAGTTGGCGAACACCAGGATGCCGACCATGGAGGCGAAATAAGCCGCGTTCTGCCAGAGAGGCCGTTTCACCTGGGGAGCGGGCATGGCGATCTGCGCGTCGGCCTTCGCGGCCTCTTCCTTGCGGTAGATCAAGTGCATGAGCAGACCGATGAGAACGCTGAACAGGATCGCGCCGACCGCGCGGGCGATCCCCAGTTCGACGCCGAGAATCCGTGCGGTCAGGATGATCGCCAGGACGTTGACTGCCGGGCCGGAATAGAGGAAAGCGGCGGCCGGACCCAGGCCCGCGCCCATCTTATAGATGCCCGCGAACAGCGGCAGCACGGTGCACGAGCATACGGCCAGAACGCTGCCCGAGACGGAGGCGACGCCGTAGGCCAGGACCTTGTTGGCCCTGGCGCCGAGGTATTTCATCACGGACGCCTGGCTGACGAAGACCGCGATCGCCCCGGCGATGAAGAACGCCGGCACCAGGCACAGCAGCACATGCTCCCGGGCGTACCACCGGACGAGGTGCAGCGATTCCATCACGGCGCCGTCGAATCGCGGCCGGCCCACGGGCAGGTAGAAGCACGCCAGGAACGCCGCAACAATCAGCAGGAGTTTCTTCCATTCACTCTTGAAATCCATCGAAGGGCTCCGTCACAGCGCTTTCAGCAGTTTCTCGTTGTCCTTGGCCTGGTGCTTCACGACGCGAGTGACGCAGGAAAGGAACTCGGCGATGCAGGGGGTCCTGAGGTTGTAGAAGACCCTCAGGCCCTCTTTGCGGCAGGTGAGCACGCCGGCCCCGACCATGACGCTCAGATGACGCGAGACGTTCGACCGTTCCGAGTCGACATACTCTGCGATGTCGCACACGCATTTTTCGCCGTCGCGGAGAAAATCGATCACCGCCACGCGCAGGGGATGTCCTACGGCCTTGGCGATCTCCGCCTGACGCTCGAACAGCAGGGCTTTCGCTTTATCGATCATGATGCAACTCCAATAACACGCCCCTGAATCGTGCAGGGGGCACTCAGTAACTATGTGAGAATATACTCACATAGTCATTCGGCGTCAACAACTTTTTTGTGGTTGTTCTTTGGGGCGTGCCAGGATCTTCTGACGGCCTGAAGATACTCAGCTAAAGACGTCAGGCGGAGGTTTCTCTCCCACGGGGCGAAACATCGGCGAGGCGACAGCGTAGGGTGTGCCTCTCACACCGCTCCTGTAAACCGCGGAAGTCAAAGAGACCCGGGAGAAACCCAAGACAGGAGACACAAACGAATCACGGCCCACGGCCTCTCGAACGACAGGCGAAAAGCTGCGATCGTAGGGTGGGGCTCGCCCTATCGACTCTTTCCCTCAGTCCAAGGCAAAACGGAAGAAACGGACCGATCCGGATTCCGCCGCCCTGATGGCGAGCGCCGCTACGCGGCGGGGCGGTGGGAGTTTTCCGCTTTGAAGCCACCAGCACAAGGGGTGCTGCGCACGCCCCCGCGCGACAGCCACAATCAGAGGCCGGCGTCTCGCTTCCGTTTCCCGCCATTGCACCGAAGGCGGCCATCCGGGATTTCCGGGCTACCGGCGATTCGTGAAGCGTCCCCGGAATTCCAGCGAAGTGGAAACGGAGCAGGATAGAGCGAGTGTATGACCGCTTCTGCACGCCCGCGGGTCCGTGGCCCCCGCAGACCTATCGCGTCTGTCAGCCTCCCCTGTGCAGGCGTCTGGCCACACGATGGCGTCCCGATCTCATCGCCAGCAGAGAGAGCACGCCCGAAACGGTCGTGCGAAGGACACTTCTCGCTTTACGCCAATAGCATGAACCCCAAAGAGGCCGGGGACCTCAATCGGCGTGCAAGGCGATGCGCAGCATCGCTCCCATGCTGCTGGCGAAAAGCGCAAAATGCCCGCCGGCCCGTCGCGCAGCGGCGAGCCGGCGGATTCCGGATCTGTCCGTCCCTTCCTTTTGCTTCGCGATCCTATTCGGGCGACCCCGTCGCAGAAACGGTCATGCACCCGGCTAGAGCGGGTGAATCAAGCCGATATTGATGTTTCTGCTCGGATGTGGTAAAAGGTCTCGCTTGCGGTTATGGCAGATGTGAAGACCAAACGCGTGTTCGTGAGCGCCAACGACCCCAGTGCCGACGTGCACTGCGCGGGGCTGATCTCTGCGCTCAAGCGGGCAGGCTCGCCGATCGAGTTCGTCGGCATCGGCGGACCCAAGATGGCGGCCGCCGGCTGCGAAGTGATCGAGCACACGGTCGGCAGGGCGGTGATGACCTACAACGCCCTCGCCCACGTCGGGCACTTCTACCGGCTCGTGCAGCGAATCCGACGCTATTTGCAGGAGCATCCTGTCGACTTGATGATCGTGTGCGACTCGCCTTCGTTCAACTTTCACGTGGCGAAGGCCGCCAAGAAGGAAGGGGTCAGGACGTTGTTTTACGTCGCCCCGCAGCTCTGGGCCTGGGGCGGGTGGCGCATTCACAAGCTTCGGCGGCTCTGCGACAAGCTCTGCTGCATTCTGCCGTTCGAGGAGGCTTGGTTCTCGCAAAGAGGGGTCGACACCACGTTCGTCGGCAATCCGCTGCTGGACAAGCTGCCGACCGATCTGAGCGGTCTCCGCAAGGACTACGCCGGTTTCGAGCCGGGGCGCGCGAGGATCGCGTTGATGCCGGGGTCGCGCCTGGCGGAGATCGAATCGCTTTGGAAACCCATGCAGGAAATCGCGGTGCAACTGAAGCGAAGGCATCCGGATGCGAGCTTCACGGCCGTCGCGGTCAACGGCGAGCGGCAACGACTGCTGGAACAAATGCAGATCCCCGGCTTCGAGTGCCGATACTCTGTCGACTCGGTGCGAGACACGGCGGCGAGGGTTGATTTCTCCATCGTGGCCAGCGGCAGCGCGACGCTGGAGGTGGCGTCCTCCGGCTGCCCGATGGTCATCATGTACCAGACCAACCGGCTCATCTGGCAATTCATCGGGCGGTGGATCGTGCACGCGAAGTTCCTCACGCTGGTCAATCTCCTTGCGGACAGAGAACTCGTGCCGGAGTTCATGCCCTATTTCACGTCCATCGATCCGATCGTTCAACGCGTCGACGCCTACCTGCAGGACGGCAGGCTCCTGTCGCGGATCAGCAACGAGATGATCGACATGGTCGAGCCCCTGACGCAAAAGAAGGCCGGCGACCAGACCGCCCGCATCGTTCTCGAGATGCTCAGATGAACGATTCGACAAGAGTGGGGCGGATCGATGCGGTCGCGACGGCCGCCAGCGTCGGCTCGTTGATCTGTTGGGCCCTCGCGCCCTTGTTCATCACGTATCTTTCGAGATACGTGGATTCCTGGACCCAGAACGCGGCGCGGTACGCGGTGGCTTGCCTGGTCCTGTCGCCATTCCTCGTCCGTTCGGCCATGGCCGGCGATCCCCCTCGGCGGCTCTGGCGGCGGGCGATCGTCCCGTCGATCGCGAACGCCGCGATGCAGAGTCTCTGGGCGGCGGGGCTCTACTACATCGGGCCGGCGTTCATGACTCTGCTGTGCAAGACGTCGATTCTCTGGGTCGCGGGCTTCTCGCTGATTGTCTTCCCGGACGACAGGCCCCTGGTCCGAAGCCCGCGATTCTGGCTGGGCCTATTGTTGTCCCTCGGCGGCATCGTCGGGGTTATCGTCTTCAAAAACGACTTCACGGCCACCGGGACGCTCATCGGGATCGGCATCGCCCTGGCCGAGGCGTTCACGTGGGGCGTGTACACGATCTCCGTTCGGATTGCGTTCCACGATGTCGATCCGCGGACCAGCTTTTCGGTGATCAGCGTCTACACGGCGATCGGCTTGACGGCGTGCGCGTTTCTCTTCGGCAATCCTGCGGAGGTTCTGAAACTCGATGTCCAAGGATGGGGCATCGTGGTCGTCTCCGCTGTCATCGCGATCGCCATAGGGCACGTCCTGTACTACGCGGCCATTCGGCGGATCGGCGCGACGATCCCGGCGTTGATCATCCTGGCGCAGCCCTTTGTCGTCTTTGCCCTGTCGAGCGTCCTGTTCCACGAGCGGATGAACGGCATGCAACTGCTCTTCGGCGGAGTGCTTCTGACCGGATCGGGACTGTCGGTCTGGGCCCAGCAGCATCGTGCGATCGAGACAATTGACTGAGGCGGGGTTTCTCTTCAGGCCGAACGAGCGTCTTTGCGAGGCATTGTTTTCAAATTACTCAGGTCAAGCGGATAGAGTAAATAGAACGGCCGGTGGATGGCCCTGAGGTCTGTGGAACGGACCTTGCGGCATTCACGATTTCAGTATCCTTAGTGAGGGCGGAACCATGATTCGGACGATGAGCAAAATGGCGTTGTTGGTTGTCTCGGCGGCCTTGCTGGCTGCTGTGACGGGTTGTGGGGGCGCGATGGGGGGCAAGTCGCCCGGCAAGAAGGTCTCGCTCTACAACGGGCGGGACTTCACGGGGTGGACGCGGGTCGTCCAGGACCCGAACGCCGACGTCAACGACGTGTGGCGGATCCGCGGGGACGTCCTCTACTGCACCGGCAAGCCCAACGGCTACGTCCGCACCAACGAAAAGTACAAGAATTATCATCTGCACGTCGAATGGCGGTGGCCCGAGACGCCGACCAACAGCGGCGTGCTGCTGCATCTCGACGGCAAGGACACGGTCTGGCCTGTGTGCATCGAGTGCCAGCTCAAGGCCGGCAATGCCGGGGACATCGTTCTCATGAACGGCGCCGGCCTGTCGGTCGACGGCGTCAGCCGGAAGAACTCCGCCAAGCGGTTTGTGGTCATCGAGAAGAAGTCGGCCACCAGCGAGCTTCCCGCGGGCCAGTGGAACCGGTACGACATCTACTGCCACGGCGACTCGGTTCGCTGCCTCGTGAACGGAGTCGAGCAGAACGAGGGGACCGACGCCAGCGTGACGTCGGGTTGGATCGCCCTCCAGAGCGAAGGCGGCCCGATCGAATTCCGCAGCATTTTCCTCGAACCGCTGAACTGAAGCCGCCGCCGGCGCATCGGCGTCGGCATGAGGCCGGGATGAAGAGATCTCAGGCTCAGGCAATTCCCATGTTGTTGGGCGTTGTCTGGGCCTGTACTGTACTGAGTGCGTATTCATCGCCGAATTGCATCGAAGGGAGTGCTTCTTGATGGGCAGAAAATGGGATGCCGACGGCGTGCTGCAGTTGATGCGAGGGTTCCAGCCGGCCTGCGTCCTCGCGGCGGCGGTCGACTTGGACGTGTTCACGGCTCTGGGAGACTCGCCGACCACGGCGGCGGTCCTGGCCGCGAGGATTGGAGCCGACCCCCGGGCCGCGGAAGTGCTCCTCGACGCCTTGGCGGCCCTGGGGCTCCTGACCAAGCAAGGCGATCGATTCGCGGTCCCCGCGGAGGTCGCCGAACTACTCACGGAGGGGTCTCCGGCGAACATCCTGCCGGGCGTGCGTCATCAGGCCAACTGCCTGCGTCGATGGGCCCAGCTTGCCCGGGTCGTGCAGACGGGGCGGCCGGCAGACAGGACGCCGAGCATTCGCGGCCAGGAGGCGGATTGCGCGTCGTTCATCGGAGCGATGAACAACTTTTCGGAGATGGTCGCTCCGCAGGTCGTGGGCCGGCTGGCGCCTCTCCGCTTTCAGCGTCTGTTGGACATCGGCGGGGCTTCCGGCACCTGGACCATCGCCTTTCTCCTGGCGGCGCCGGACGCGACGGCGGTGCTGTTCGATCTGCCGGAGGTCGTGCCGCTGGCCCGCGAGCGACTGACTCGCGCGGGGATCATTGACCGTGTCACGCTCGTCGCGGGGGACTACAACATCGATCCCCTGCCGGGCGGGGCGGATCTCGCATGGCTCGGCGCCATCGCCCATCAGAACTCCCGCCGCGAGAATCGGAGCCTGTACGCGAAGATCCACGCGGCCCTCGCGTCGCAAGGGGTTCTGGTGATTCGGGATGTGGTGATGGACGCCTCG
>JBDKUU010000249.1:0-2222 GCA_039679525.1 Phycisphaerales bacterium
CCGCTGCGGGGTACGAATCCATAGCGGAATGGAAGAAGGCGCTGGAGGATTCGATAGTCGTACTGCGGCGCAGGGCGAATGCGCTTCAGAATACATCTGATCAGGAGGTGAAAGCGGCCGCGGCTGCGGCGGAAATCGCCCGCAAGAGGCAGGAATTCCAGGACAAGCTCGGCGCAGCATACGCGAAGACCGATGAGGCGCAACGCATCGCGCTCGAGGCAGACATCGCCTACTGGGAATCGGCGCTCAAGACGGCGGGCGCGTCCAGCGAGAAGATCATCGCCATCCTGAAAGGGCTTCGCGAGGAGTATGCAAAGAAGTTCCCCGCGATCAAGGCGGACAGCGGCTACTACGACCAGAAGACGAAGCAACTTAAAAAGCTCGAGGATCAGGATGAAAAATACTACAACTCCATTCTCAGCCATGAGGCAGAGGTAAACGAAGCCGATCAGCAGCGGCTCGAGGATGAGGGTGAGCGTGAGTTGATGCGCCTCGAGCGGATGAAGGCGTACGACAATGAGGGCCAGAGATTGGCTGCCGCGCGCGTCCGCACTGAGGAATTAACAGCCGAGCAGATCGATCAGATCCGCGAGCGGTCGTGGGATTTCGCCTCTGGGCTGCTCACCGCCCTGGGCGATCTACAGCGGGCCACCCTGGACCGGGAACTCGCGGCGCTAACCGCAGAGCAGGAGAGGGAGCTGGAGGCATTCGAGGGCACGGAGGAGGAGAAGGCCGCGCTCATCGAGCAGCACGAGAAGGAAAAGGCGAAGCTCGAATATGATGCGGCGCTGAAAAGTTGGCGACTGCAGCTCGCCGGGGCGATCGTCAGCGGGGCACGCGCGATCCTATCGGGGTTCCAGACGACTCCGTTCATCCCCATGGGTCTGCTTGCCGGAGCTATGGCGACCGCCCTCACGGCGGTACAGATCGCGGCGATTCGGCAGGCGAAGCCCGTTCCGTCGTTCTCCACGGGAGCGGACTTCACCGTTCCCGCGGGCTATCCGAACGACAGCTACCCGATGAACGTCGAGAGCGGCGAGCACGTCACGGTGACGCCGGCAGGGCAGGGTGGCGAGCCGCTGCATATCGTCGTCAACCTGGATGGGCGGCCGATCCTCGATACCGTGGCGCGCGCGTCTCGCGACCGGCGGCTGCTGATAGACGCGAGGAGCGTGGTGCCGTGAGGATCCTATGGAATAACGAGTTCGACAAATACACCGCGCTCTTCTCATCGGAGCGGACCGGGTTTCCCGCGACGAACGTCCAGCATGAGCACCTGACGCGCGTCTGGCGCAGCCTCACGGATGAGGACGAGTACGTCGCGATCGACGCCGGCGCGGGCGAGACGGTAACTGCCGACTGTGCTTTCCTCGCTGCGCACAACCTCTCCGCGACGGCGGTCGTGAAGATTCAGGGCTGCGACGACGGAACCTATGCGACGCCCGACGTCGACGAGACGATGACCTGGGACGACGGCATCATGGTCGCGTTCTTCACCTCCGATGCCCTGCGCTTCTGGCGGTTCCTCATCGACGACCCGGATAACGCGGACGGGTACATCGAGATCGGGCGCGTGGCGATCGGGTCCTATCTCCAGATGCCGCCGATCGAGCCTGGCATTGATCTACCCATGGGCACCACGACGCTCTTGTCGGAATCGATCTCGGGGCAAGCGTTCTCCGACATCGGCACGGTCTACTACAACCCGACGTTCGCCTTCCCGCTGATCACACAGGCCGAACGTGCATCGATCGAAACCATGTGGAGAGCGATCGAGCAGCACTCCCCGGTGTTCCTCGTGGTGTGGGAGGACTCGCTCACGGTGCAGGGGCCGATCTACTGCCGCATCAATCAGGACTATCTGCCGTGGCAGAAGGCGGGCGAGGCCGGGCTCATGTGGTCGGTTCGCGTGGAGTTCAAGGAGGCATTCTAGATGGCCGGTTCGCAGGTTACTGTGGCTGCCTCGTGCATCGAGAAGCAGCGCCTCGGCTACCAGGCGATTTCGCTGACCAACTTCGCTTCCGACACTGACGAGCCGCAGATTGCGGCGGGGAGCAAGGTCGAGATCGGAGATGCACTCTTTGAGTTCTCCGGCAACGAGAGCATCACCGGCTGGGCGGGCATCGCGAACAGCAGCGATGTGTACATCCACCTGACGGTGAGCGGTTCATCGGTGACGGCCTCGTTCTCGACGACGGCGCCGACGTGGGACACGGCGAAGC
>JBDKUU010000250.1:0-1714 GCA_039679525.1 Phycisphaerales bacterium
TGTCGTAGGTCTGCCACTGCAGGGGCGGCAGGCACATGTTCACCATCGGGGCCCCGACCTGGTAGATGCCGCCGCACTCGTTGTCCCGGCCTTCGAGCCCATAGCTGTCCAGCACCTGGACCTCGTACCGGCCCTGGAGGTACACGCCGCTGTTGCCGCGTCCCTGGCCGCGAGCCTGGGGCATGAACGGCGTGCGGAACTCGATGTGCAGCGTGAAGTCTTTGAACTTGTCTTTGGTTACGATGTTGCCCGCGCCGGCCTTGACCTCCATCGCGCCGTCGACGATGGGCCACCGGACCTGATTGTCCGGCGGGGTATTGGCGTTGATCCACTTCCATTTCACGTCGGAGCCGGCAGGCTTCTCAGGGGCAAACGCCACGTCGAAGAGCACGTCGGGTCCTTTGCCGGCTTCCCGGTACGTCCCGGCCACTTGCCATTGCGTGATGAAGCCGCCGTTCTGACGAAGGTACTCGTTGGAGCCCTTCTCGGAAGTGAACTGCGGCGAGATTTCATTGAGATTCTGCAGCGGCCCATTCTCGCCCATGAATCGGACGATCGCGCCCCAATCCCCGCCGCCGTTGGTCACCTTGAGCAACAACTCGTTGACGCCCTGCTGGAGCGAGACCGGGATCTTGTCCTGATCGATCGCCATGCCGCGGGCGGCGTTGTTCGCGTGAACTTGCTTGCCGTTGAGCCAGACCTTGACGCCGTCGTCGGTGCCGAGCGCCAACGTGGCCTTCTGGGCCTGGGGCGACCAGAGCTTCGCCCGCAGATAGGCGACTGCGTCCTGGGTGTTGCCGACCACTTCGACCAAGTTGACCACGCCGCGGACGGCGCCGAAACTGGTCCACTTGTCGAAGTTCGTTCCGTCGAACAGAACGACCGCGCCGGCGGGCGGCTTGACCCCCAGCGTGGGCGGCTTGCGAACGATCTTCTCCAGCAGGAATGTGCCTTTGACCTCTTCGCCGCCATCGGTCTTGCCTTCGAACTGGCCAGTCAACTTGCCCTGTTCGATGGTCGCGTTGATAGTCCCGTCGATCGGCGTGCTGTCCGAGTTCAACCGACCGGAGAATGAGACTGCCGGCCCCAGGTCTGAAACGTGACCGTCGACCACCGCGTAGGGCTTGGTCGTGACGGCGAAGCCTTCGATGAACTTCGCCTGATACTGACCGCCGCCGAGAGCGATCACCTCGGCCACGAGCGATCCGGAGTCGTACCCGTCCGTGACTTCCCAGCGTCCTTCATAGTCTCCCATGACCAGGACGGGATCGACGTCCGCGGCTCTCCCCCCCGCCGCACACAACAATCCTGCGACACAGACGATTATCGGCGTCAGACTTCGCGTGCGATTTCGAACAGAGCAACCGCTTCTCATGACCATCACTCCGATCTCATTCCATCAGGGTTCGACCTTCAGACCTTCGAGCTTGCCGCCGTCGGGAGTGCGGAGCCGCAGGCACATCGCCCACTGGCCGCCGTCCTGGACCAGCTTCACCAGCACTGGGTTGTAGCCCTCTTTCAGCGTCACGTCGGCCTTGTCCTGTCCCGGCTCGACCGGGCGGACGGCGTTGTTCTGGTGGACGAGCTGGCCGTTGATCCAGACCTTGACGCCGTCGTCGCTGCCGAGTTCGAGCCTGGCCTTCTGCTCCTTGGGCGACCAGACCTTCGTCCGGAAGTACGCGACGCGCGTGTCGCCTTTGAGTTCCTCGACCTT
>JBDKUU010000251.1:0-2521 GCA_039679525.1 Phycisphaerales bacterium
AACACCCGGTCACCGGAAGCCTGAAAGAGAAAGCGTTCAGTCGCGTCAAACAACCAGACAATGTTGCCGTAGAAGTCTTCCCTCTCCGTGATTTCTTCGGGCGTGATCGGCGAGTGTTGTAATTCAATGACGACTGAGTCGTTTCCAACTATGTCGGCACGATGGCTTCCCTTGACCACCTCGACTGCGGTATCCAGAACCGCACTTTGCCATGCGAGATGCCAGTCGGTCAGTGGCTCAGACCACGCATCACAATCGCTGGTGCTCTTGTGGGCCCAGTGCCACGTTTTGACCTTGCCGCACTTCGGGATGACCAGCGTATGGCAAGACGGACAGATGCCTTGCAGCCGCTGGGTCGGAGGCGTCCTGTCTCCGTTGACGAGGGCGTAGTACATGGCTCGCGCACCGCTATGACGGCCTCGCCGCTAACGACCCAGTAGAGCCTGAAGCGACTCCGCAGACACAGGCCGCTCTCCATCCGCCGTCTCCCTGACCAGCCGCTCGAAGAGCATGTTGCCGGGCCCGAGGAACTCGTGGCTCTCGAACTGATCGTCGAACGTTTCGGGTCGCAGCGTGACCCGGACGGCCTTTGGCATCCCGGGCATCTGGAGCGAGTAACTGCCGGCGTCCATCGGTGCCCAGTCGACCTGCGGCGGCCGGAGCACCGGGTGATTCATCACCCGGTCGATGTCGTCGAGCGTCAGTGCCGGTGGAGGCAGGGCCGGCATCGCGAGGGCGTCTTTTGCCACCTCGTCGATGTCGAGCCCACCGGCCGGGGTCTCGTTCGCCAGTTTGTCCACGTCGGCCACGAGCCGCTGCCGCTCGGCATCCTTGTTGCCCTTACCTGCCAATACGGCCGCCTCGATTCGTTTGGGCAGCGTGGACAAGATCGGCTGCAATTTGCCGACAAGCCCCTGAAACAGTTGGATTCGTTTGCCGACCGCGAAGTACACGTCCGCCTCGACCGTGTCCTTGTAGGCGAGGTTGATGATCCGAATCTTGGGATACTTCTGCCCAATGCGGTCGATACGGCCGATGCGCTGCTCGACCTTCATTGGGTTCCACGGCAGGTCGTAGTTCACGAGCACGCCGCAGACCTGAAAGTTGAGCCCTTCTGCGGCCGCATCGGTGCAGAGGAGAATTTGAATCTCACCGGAGCGCAGCCGCCGCTTGATCTGTTCCTTGCTCACGGGATTCCACTGGCCGGCGGTATCACGGATTTCGCCCCCGCGGCCGGAGTAGCAGCCGATCTTCTTGCCGGGCATCTCGGTGGCCAGATGATCCTTCAGCCAGTCCATCGTGTCGGTGTACTGCGTGAAGACGATGGCCGAGTCGTAGCCGTCGTCCCATGCCAAGGCGAGTTGCTCGACCAGCACGCGGGCCTTCGTGTTCGCCCCCACCTTCGCGATCTGCTTGAGCAGGTCCTTGATGCTCTGCTGCTCTTCGGCCACGAGAGCCTCTGTCGCGAGTGCCTCAGCCTCTTCGGCGTCCATGACCTCCTCGCGGTCTTCGTCCTGCGAGACGTCCTCGTCGCTGGCCACCACTGTGCCGCCCGACATCGAGGCGAGCCGGTCATTGAGCGTATTGCGGAGGGCGGCGAACGAACTTGCTAGCCGGCGCCGGTAGATCGTCATCACGAATCCGACGGCGGACTTCTTGTCGCCCGTGGCGTTGTTGTAGGTCGTGCTGATGTAGTCCTCGACAGCGTCGTAGAGGGCTCGCTCCGAGTCGGTCATCTCGACTTCGATATCGCGGACAACCCGCTCGGCAATCGGCGACGAGATCATGCCCCGCTTGTAGTACTCCCGGAGCAGGTCGCGCGTGTGGCGGCTCATCCGGTGGCGTATCGGGCTGAATCTCCGCAGGACCGTCAGAGCCGCCCGACGCTGGGTGGTCGTGAGCCGCCGGAGCGGGATCGCACTCTTGTCCCGCAGGGCTTTGAGAACCGCCCGGCAGTCAACGGCACTGAGCCCGTCGGCGATGTGTGCCACGTCGGCGTCTGTCACAGCGCCACAGTACGCTTCCATTTTCTGAAACATCTCGGCCAGTTGCCGCATGGCTTCGTTGGACGGGTTCCCAGCCGCCGTCGCGAAATACTGGATAAACGCGTCAGCCCCGCCACGCCAGCCTTCCGGCAGCCCGAGGAGGTTCAGCAGGTCCCAGAGTTCGACCGGGTGGACCTGCATGGGCGTCGCCGACAGGAGCAGCAGCGACTTCGCCTTGGGCCGGAGTGCCTGCAACAGCCGCAGAAGATTGTTCGGTCCGCCCTGCTGGGGCGTGCCCGGTGACTTGCGGCGGGCGTGGTGGGCTTCGTCGACGATCACAAGGTCCCAGCCCTCGGCCTGATCGAACTGGGCAGCGCGGTCGCGACGCCGCATGAGGTGGCTGGAGCAGATGACGAAAGGCTCCTCGTGCCACTTGTCGCGGGCGACCTTCTTCTCGGCCGGTCCCTGCAATCCTTGGGTCTTCTTCCAGATCAGTTTCTGGCCGTCGTAGATTGGCACGTTGAGGTTGAACTTCT
>JBDKUU010000252.1:0-9728 GCA_039679525.1 Phycisphaerales bacterium
CCCCGCTTCCGCCGCGGCGACGCCCAATTGCGCGTGCAGCGACGGAGATTGCGGACCCAGCTCGCCCATGTGGCCGCAGATGAACACCAGCCGCCTGTCGCGATTGGCGTCGCAGCAGGAGCGGAGATTGTGAAGCATCGCCAGGGCGTTCTTCATCGATGCGGGATTGGCATTGTAGCAATCGTTCAGAATCGTCAGCTTGCCCACCTGGAGGGTCTCGGCCCGCATCGACACGGCCGACAGGCTCTCGACCGCCCTGGCGAAGTCGTCGATCGACAGGCCGAGCTGATCGCAGACCGCCCAGGCCGCCAGGGCGTTTTCGACGTTGCCCGGACCGGGCAGCGGCAGGCGAACGGGCCTGCCCTGGATCGTGAACGTGCTGTAGGCGCCCGAGCAGACGATGTCCCGTGCTTGATAACGAGCATTCGGGGTCCTGCCGAACGTGCGGAAGGGTCGCCCCAGTCCCCGGCAGGCGGTCACGAGGGGCTCGATGTCCCCGTTGATGATGAACACGCCGCCGTCGCGGAGACCTTCCGAGATCGAGAGCTTCTCGCGAACGATCGTCGCCAAGTCGCCGAAACCTTCGAGGTGGGCCGGGTGGGCGTTGGTCACCACTGCCACGTCCGGCAGGGCGATCCGCGTCAGCTCCGCGATCTCGCCGGGATGGTTGGCCCCGAGCTCCGCGATGATCACCTGGTCCTGCGGCTTGGCCGCCAGCAGGGTCAGGGGCAGGCCGATGTTGTTGTTGAAGCTTTTCTGGGCCTGGTGCGTGCGGAAGCGTCGGCTCAGTACGTGATGGACGATCTGGCGGGTCGTGGTCTTGCCGACCGACCCGGTGATGGCCACCACCTTGAAGGGGTTCATCAGCCGGTACGCGCGGGCGAGATCTCCCAGGGCTCGAACGGTGTTCGACACCTTCAGGACGGGTCCCGCGGCGTCGGGCACGTCCCGGCTCACGACCGTGCAGGCCGCCCCTTTCTGCATGACCTGGGCCACGTAATCATGGCCGTCGAAGCTCTCGCCGGCGAGGGCGAAGAAGCAATCGCCGGGCTGCACCGTGCGGGAATCCGTGCTGACGCCTGTAATATAGGATGCCTTGGCTCCGTCCTCGCCGGGCCGGTCTGTTGCGGCCGCTCCGACGATTCGGGCCAGGGTTTCTATCGAGATGGGCTGCATTGTTTCTCTCTCAGACACTGCCTGGCAATGTCCTGGTCGCTGAAGTCGAATTTCTTGGTGCCGATGATCTGATAGGTCTCGTGGCCCTTGCCGGCCAGGAGCACGATGTCGCCGGGTCGGGCGTTCTCGATCGCCAGTTCGATGGCCTTTCGCCGGTCCGCCTCGACGGTGATCCGCTCGGAGCGGGGGTCCGCGAATCCGGTGAGGATCTCGCCGATGATGGCGTCAGGGTCCTCGGTCCGCGGGTTGTCGCTGGTGACGACGATCGTGTCCGCCATCCGCTCGACCACCTGGGCCATCCGCGGCCGCTTCGTCCTGTCGCGGTCGCCGCCGCAGCCGAAGAGGACCGTGAGCCGGCCCCGGCACAGAGGCCGAAGCGTCGTCAGGACGTTCTGCAGGGCGTCGTCGGTGTGGGCGTAATCGACCAGCACCGCAACGTCCCCATCGCCCACCTTTTCGAGCCGGCCCGGGACTCCCTTGAGCGAGGAAAGCCCGCCGGCCACCGTCTCAAGATCCATCCCCGCGGCCAGGCAAAGCCCGCCCGCGGCCAGGTGATTGGCGACGTTGTGCCGACCCAGGAGGGGCGTCTTGACCTTCGCCGTCCGTCCCTGGTATTCCAGCGTGAACTCGGTCCCCGCGGTGGTCATCGACCGGATGCGGGCCGTCAGGTCCGCGGGCTCATCGACGGCGTACCAGCAAACGCGGGCCTTCGTCGCCCTGGCGATGTTGATCGCTTGGGGGTCCTGCTTGTTCAGCACCGCCGTAGCGTCCGGGGCCAACGCGGTGAACAGGCGGCTCTTGGCGGCCAGGTAGTTCTCCACGGTCACGTGGTAGTCCATGTGGTCGCCTGTCAGATTGGTGAAAGCCGCCGCTCGGAAGTTCACGCCCGCCAGGCGGTCCTGGGACAGGGCGTGGCTGCTGGCCTCGATGGCCATGTGGGTCGCGCCGCCGTCGACCATCCGCTTCTGGGCGTCGGCGATGGTCAGGCAGTCCGGCGTCGTCAGGCAGGATTCCGTCGCGCCGGACCCGGTGTCGTAGACCACGGTGCCCATCAGGCCGCACTTGTGGCCGGTCGATTCGACGCAGGCTCGGACCAGGAAGGTGACTGTCGTCTTGCCGTTGGTGCCCGTCACGGCCAGGCACGTTAGCCGGCTGCTCGGATTGCCCTTGGAAGCCTGGGCGAGCAAGCCCGCCGCGACTGCGGGATTTTCGACCGGAACAAACACCGCCTCGTTCGTAGTGACGCCGTGAGGCGTTGTCTTCTGGTCGTCCGATTGAAGAGATGCCCTTGCGGGCACACTACGAACCATGCCGTCAGCGCCTTGTGCTGCCGCAGGCCCTTTGTGGGAATCGAGCGTGGTCTCGCGTCCGTTCTCGCATACGATGTACCGTGCGCCTTTGGCGATCGCCTGACCGATGAACTGGTGCCCATCGCAGGAGGCGCCGTGAATGGCGACGAAGACGTCGCCGGGCTGTATCTTGCGCGAATCGATCCGGACGGCTACCGCCGGATTCGAAGAGACCAAGCTCAGCAACTCATTCAATTTCATCTGTGGCATCCTAACCGAGGAACCGGGCAAGTGGATCCTACCCTTGCAGGTTTGTCATTGTACGACGCGACGCCCTGCGGTGCAACTGGGCAGAGGCGAGCGTTTCGTCTCTGGTAGTATCGGCACTTGGGGCGATTTCGGATGAAAAACAGTGGACGGACAAATCGATGAAGGAAGACCGAAGGATGGCGTTTGCCGCTTAGGAGGCTTCCAGTAGATCGCACGAGGTCCGTCGGAGGAGACCTCGCCGGGGGGAACCTCTCGTTGTTCTACCCATCTTCGGCAAATCGGACACACCCGCCGCGGGCGTGTGAGGGAGATTTTGCGCTTTGGCCAGCAGCATGATGCCGGCAAAGCCCGGTCTTGCGGTCTGGACGATCCCGCTGTTCTGGCAAGGTCCCGGGATGCGTTTACCGCTTAAGAGGCTTCCAGCAGAAAGGCTTCGCCCCCAAGAGGACCCCTCCGCAGGTCCAGCCAAAACCGGGGTGGACATTGGCGGGCGACGCCGAAGCTGTGGATCCGGCGGATCGCCTGTGAGCCGCTTGGTTGCGAGCTTCTGCTGGAAGCCTCTAAAGCGGTAAACGCATCCGGATCGTGCCTCCTGGCACGATATTCTCTCGCCCGTCGAGGCAAACCTTGAATCCCATTCGTGCGGGTTGTAGGATGCTTGTGCTGGGCCGAAGGATAGGGCAACGCAGGCGTGCGACCCGAGCGTCGAGCCCAGTGGCTATACGGCAGAGGGCTCGGTACCTGCCGGGCCCTTTCCGATCACCGCTCTCGCTGGTGGTCTCAGAGGCGAAAACGTCTTGGGTGTCCTTGTGAGGAGATGAAAGGAGCCACTGAATGATCCGTCGCAGATGCCATATGGTCCTGTTCCTGTTCACGGTCGTTTGTGCCCCGGTCTGGGCCGAGACGGAAACGGATTATCTGGCCGTGTTCATGGAGGGCAAGAAGGTCGGCCACTGCGTCCACACCCGCGCCGTGGAAGGCCAGCAGGTCACGACCACCGAGCAGGTGAGCATCACGATCAGCCGAATGGGGATTCCGCTGACCATCGAGATGACTTCGACGAGCGTCGAGACCCCCGACGGCAAACCCCTGCGGTTCGAGGCGATTCAGCTCCTGGGCGCCGTGACGATGAAGACCGTCGGCGTCATCAAGGCCGACGGCGCGGTCGATGTCGTGTCAACCCAGTTCGGCGTCGAGCAGAAGAGCACGATGCCATGGCCGCAAGGGGCCTTGATGTCCGAGGGCCTGCGGCTGCTGACCATGGAGAAGGGGCTCAAGCCCGGCCTGGAGTATTCGGCGAATGTCTTCGACCCGAGCGTGATGGCAGGCATGGCCGCCAGGATCTCGATCAAGGACAAGAAAGAGGTGGACCTGCTCGGCCGCGTGGTGAAGCTGACGGAGGTGCTCACCACGATGAGCGTGCCCGGTTCGGGGGAGGTCGTCACGACGAGCTACGTGGACGACGAGATGCAGACGCTCAAGACCACCGTGCCGATGGCCGGCATGGTGATCGAGATGGTCGACTGCCCGAAGGAGTTCGCCCTGGGCAAAAACGACGTCCTGGACCTGATCGACAAGATGTTCGTCAAGAGCCCCGAGCCGATCGAGAACGTCCATTCGGCCGCCGCGATCACGTACACGCTCGATCCCGGCAAGGTCGCGGACTTCGCCGTTCCCACGACGGACAACCAGAAGGCGACGAGGACGCCGGAGGGCAAAGTGGTCCTGGAGGTTCGACCGGTCGCGGCCCCGGCCGGCGGCGAGTTCCCCTATAAGGGGAACGATCCGACGCTGCTCGAAGCGACCAAGCCCACGCGGTTCCTGCAGAGCGACAATGAGAAGGTCATCGCCCTGGCCCGCAAGGCCGTCGGCGACGCGAAAGACCCGGCCCAGGCCGCCCGGCGGATCGAGGCCTTCGTCGCCGGGTACATCGACGACAAGAGCCTGTCCGTGGGCTACGCCTCCGCGGCCGAAGTGCTCGAGAGCCGCCAGGGCGACTGCTCGGAGTTCGCGGTCCTGACCGCGGCCCTGTGCCGGGCGGTCGGCATCCCCTCGCAGGTCGTGGTCGGCGTCGCGTACGTTCAGGAGTGGGGCGGCCAACAGGGCTTCGGCGGCCACGCCTGGACCCAGGCCTGGATCAACGGCAAGTGGGTCGGCCTGGACGCGGCCTTCAAGAGCGGCGGTCGCGGCGGCTACGACGCAGGTCACATCGCCTTGGCCGTCGGCAACGGCGAGCCCGGCGACTTCTTCAACATGGCCACCGCCCTAGGCCAGTTCAAGGTCGAGAAGGTCGTCGTTGAGAGAGTCAAGTGACGGCGTAAGCACTCGCGTTCGGTTTCCTACGGGGTTCTGCGGACTTCAGGCTCGATTGCCTGCCCACCATCTCTCGCTGGATGGTCTCGCCCGCAAGAAAGTACTCCGAATTAGCGATAATATATCATTCTGCCAACTTGACTTTGCAATATGACATGTCATATTGTAAGATATGTACATCAAGAGGCTAGCTGAGCAGAGGTTGAAGGGCATCCTGGAAGGATCCAAGGTGGGGATTGTCCTTGGTGCCCGACAAGTGGGAAAGACCACGCTGGTCGAGCACGTACTCGCCGGCCGCAACGTGTTGTCGCTCAATTTCGATGTTGAGGTCGACAAGCGCCGGTTCTTGGCTGCGGCCGCACTGTCACCGTCGGAGGGGTTGAAGGCCATGGGGAGCCCTGACGTGCTGGTGGTTGATGAAGCACAGCGTTTGCCGGAAGCATCTCGAATCGGCAAAGGTTGGCATGATGCTCGGTTGCCCGTGAAGATCCTTCTGCTTGGTTCTTCCAGCCTGAGCCTCCTCGATCAAACCGCCGAGAGTCTGACGGGGCGGAATGAGAAGCTCTTGTTGCCGCCGCTGGTCTTCCAGGAGATCCTGTGCGTTGAAGACTGGTATTCAGATCGCTACACGTCGCAGGTCCTGCACGAACAGTTCGGCGCGTTCCTGCGCACCGCTCTCATGCGGACGTTGGCGTTCGGCTCATATCCCGAGGTGACCCTCGCCGCGGACAAGGCCGGCTTGCTGCGGGATCTCAGTTCCGACTACCTGTGGAAGGACATTCTGCAGACCGGTCTGGTCAAGTCGCCCGACTTGATCAAACGACTGCTCAGCTTGCTGGCGCATCAGGTGGGCAGCGAGGTTTCCACCAATGAGATCGCCACGCAACTGCAGATGGCCCGCGCCACGGTTGAACACTATCTGGATCTCCTGGAACAGACGTACGTGGTCTTCCGCCTGCCGTCCTTCAGCACCAATCCCCGCAAGGAGATCGCCCGGAGCAAGAAGGTGTTCTTCTGGGATACCGGCATCCGCAATGCGCTTCTGAATGCTTTTTCGACCGATGAATTTCGCCCGGACATCGGTCCCCTGTGGGAGAACTGGGTCATCGCGGAGGCGGCCAAACACAACCTTCTGAAGGGCCGCCCCAGCGAACTGTACTTCTGGCGATCGCGTGCGCAATCCGAGGTGGACCTGGTGGTCAAAACGGGGGATGCGGTGCAAGCATTCGAAGTCAAATGGCGACCCGGGCACTTCGTCACTCGCGCGTTTGCTGGGATGTATGGTGCCCCGGTGCGGTTGGTCACGTCGGATGACTTTCTGACCAGTGGACTTATTCGAACTGAATGTCCACCGCGATGAACTCGACCGTGCTGTTGCCGTTGTAGTGATTGAGCGTCGGCTCGTAGGCGATGCTGAAGAATTCGTGGTCGACCAGCTTTTTCTCCAGGCCGCCCATGCGGAAGCCCACGCAGCGGATGGTGCTGCTGTTGTCCGTGATCGCGAATTGAAGGTGGTCGTTCGTCGAGCCGCACCGGCGGGGGGCCGCCGCAAGCCGCACGCCTCTCGTCGCGAAGACCGGTTTCGGATTCCCTTCGCCGTAGGGGCCGAGCAGGTCGAGCTGGTGGACGACGTCCCGCGTGAACTGCCGCAGCGGAACCACCGCGTCGACGTGCATCTTGGCGACCACGTCCTCCTCGTGGAGGTTGGCCGCGGCGTAGACCTCGAAGGCCGCGGCGAAGGCCTCGATATTCCCCGGCGGCAGCGTCAGTCCGGCCGCCATCTTGTGCCCGCCGAAGCTGGTCAGGTGCGACGCGCACGCCTGGATCGCGTCGAGCATGGAGAAGCCGGGAATCGATCGGGCCGAGCCCTGGGCCACGCCGTTTTCGTTCGCGGTGGCGTTGATCATGATCGCCGGTCGGAAGAACCGATCGACCAGTCGGGACGCGACGATGCCCAGCACGCCCGCGTGCCAACCTTCGCCGCCGAGCACGATGCTCCGCCGGTCCGGGTGATTGAGCCCTCGCTCGACCACGATGTCGCAGGCCTCTTTGAGCATCTTGCGCTCGCACTGCTGCCGCTGGGTGTTCTGGTCCTTGAGGTATTCCGCGATCTGCATGGCCCGCATCTCGCTGGTGCTCGTGAGCAGCTCGACCGCCAGTCGCGCGTGCCCCATGCGACCGGCCGCGTTGAGCACCGGCGCCAGGCGAAATCCGATCGCGGTGCTGTCGACCCCCTTGCCCGCCAGGCCCGCCGATTGGATCAGCGCCCGCAGGCCGCAGAGCTTCGTGTCCGCGATGGACTGAAGTCCGAACTTGGTCAGGACGCGGTTTTCGCCCCGCAGGTCGACGACGTCCGCGACGGTGCCGATGGCCGCCAGGCTCGTCGCGTTGAGCATGAACTCGCGGAGCTTGGGCTCCAGTCGCGGCCCCCGGCTGAATTCCTCCGCGATCGCCCAGGCCAGCTTGTAGGCGACCAGCGCCCCGGCCGAATCCTGGTTTGCGTAAGACGGGTCGAGCGCCGGGTGCACGATGGCCACCGCGGCCGGCAAAGTCGCCCCCGGCTGGTGGTGGTCCGTGACGATCAGGTCCACGCCGAGCTCTTTGGCCAGGGCCGCCGCCGCCAGCGCGGAGATCCCGCAATCGACGGTGACCAGCAGCTTCGTGCCCGCTTCGGCCAGCGAACGGACCGCGTCGACGTTGAGGCCGTAGCCTTCGTCGATGCGGTGGGGGATGTAGTAGTCGACCTGGGCCCCCAGGAGCGTCAGCAGCTCCCAGAGGATCGAGACGGCGGTGATCCCGTCGACGTCGTAGTCGCCGTAGATGGTGATCTTCTCTTTCTTGTCGATGGCCTGGCGAAGCCGTACGACCGCCGGGCCGATCCCCGGCATCTGGGCCGGCCGGATCAGCTCCGTGAGCTTGGGCTGCAAGAAGACGCTTCCCTCGCGGGCCTCGACGATCCCGCGATTGACAAGGAGCTGCGCGATCAGCGGCGAGATCTTCATCGATTTGGCGAGCTGCTCGGCGCGTCCGTCGGCCGGCGGCACGACCCACTCGATCTTCTGCAATCCTGCCGGCGAAGCCATCTGTTTGGTGCGGCCCATCCTTACCTTTCCAACGTCCTGTGAAAGCCTCCTTTATAACCATACCGCCCCCGATTCGCAAGGGTTCCGAGAAGAAGGGAGGCGGAGTTTGAAGTGTGAAGTTTGAAGTGTGAAGTCAGAGACGCCTCGCCGGGTCCGCACACCGATCCATGCCCGCGTTCGGGCAACTCCGGTGGCTCGGTAGGATGGGCTTCAGCCCATGCGGACAGCCCAGAGGATGATTTCTCGCGCAGAGGCGCGGAGACGCAGAGGGCGATGACCTGCCGCTCTTCTCCACTCTCCTCGTCTCTGCGTCTCGGCGCGGGCCACATCTTCTCTTGCCTTCGCGCTCATTGCGAGCTTCGTGGCGGAGAATCGATCCGGAACGGTCCGCCCGTTGCCTGATATCTGACCGGCACAACCGATTCTACTTGACGGAGGATGGGGAACGACGTACCATGTACATGCATGTATGTGCATATTGAAGAGGGCTGCCATGGCGACGAAGACGATCAGTATCGACATCGAGGCGTATGAGCGGCTCAAGGCTGTGCAGGGAGAGGCCGAGTCGTTCAGCCAGGTCATCAAACGGGTGGTTCGGGAGCCGCCGGACGTGAGGCAATTCGTCAAGAAGATCGGCGAACGGCCGATCAGCGATGAGGCCGCGGCCGCTGTGGAGTCGCAGGTCAGCAAGCGGAGACGGCCGTCCCGCAGGAGACGCTGATGGCGTGTCTGGATACGACGATCCTGATCGACCTGGCCAGCAGAGGCTCTCCGCGAAGAGAACAGGCGGTCCGGAAAATCGCGGACTTGGCCGGGAAAGGGCAGACGCTCGCGACCACGCGTTTCAACGTGGCCGAACTCTATGTGGGCGTGGCGCGATCCAAACGGCCCCAGGAGGATGAGAGGGCCGTCGCCGCTTTGTTGAGCGAATTCGAGATTCTGGAATTCAACGATGCCGCGGCTCGCGTCTTCGGGTCTGTCACCGGTTTTCTCCAGCGAATCGGTCGGCCTGCTGGCGATATGGACGTCCTGATCGCCGCGACCGCCATGGTGCACGGTCACTCCTTGATCACCCGCAATCCCAAGCATTTCAGAGACATCCCCGCCCTGATCGTGGAAGATTACTGAGTCGGCGATTCGCACGTCGATGCGAGTGTGGCCGGCATTCGGTGGCGGCGAAAAGGTGGTCCCGACCCCCGGGGTCCAGCCCCCAGACCCCTGGCGTTCTGCGCTTGGGGCGAACGGCATGGTAGTCTGGGAGCTCCTCGGTACTGACGGATGTTCGACAAGAGACCCAGCGACGCACTCCCGTGACGGGATCACCGCATCGACGAAGCGGCCCGGTCTTGCCGTACCCCTTTTCATGCTGCCGGCCCAAAGGGAGAAAATGCCGGGGTTTCAGGGGCAGAGCACCTGAGATCGACAATCGACTCACGTCCGCAGTTCAATTCGCCGCCGAACGGCCGTCGCTCCCGTCGATTCCGGCCGGGAATTGATGTCTCCTTTCGTCAATAGATGGGGTATAACGGGGGGCGAATTCCCGGTCCGCTTGGGCCGTGTGACTGACTGATTCAATGCAGCAGGAGGTGCCTGTGAG